>CAZDYA010000112.1:0-5478 GCA_964509515.1 uncultured Spirochaeta sp. | reverse complement strand
GAATTGACTTCCTGAGTGAAGGGCTATTCATTCCGCCGCACCTCTATTCGAAGCTGCATCATGCGCTGTTAAAAAGGCCAAATCCGATGAGGAGGTGTCAATTTTACGGTAAAAACAGGAATACCTGGGGCGTCCATCACAACGGAGGGTATGGCAAGCGCCATCTCCCTCCAGCCTGACCCGATACAACAGAGCGTCCTGATCACAATCAACCAGTATTTCTTCCAGGTGCAAGCGGTTACCAGAGGTTTCACCCTTAACCCAAAGGGAATTGCGCGAGGTGCTGTAAAAAGCGGCCACACCATGCTTGATGGTGTATTGAACGGCCTCTTCATTCGCCCAGGCCAGCATTAGCACCGCTCCATCGGCTATGTTCTGCACAACCACCGGCAGCAAGCCACCCCGCTTGGCAAATTGCAGATCAAGTTTTTTGCCCTCTTCCAGGTCAATTTTGTCCATCACTCACTCTACCCTTTATCGTACCATGCATCAATGCAGCCGGTGCCGCCAGATGCCACCCACCATCGTGCCCAGGACCGGAATGGCCGCTATGCTAGCGGGGTCACAAAGCCGGGGGTCTTGGGCCAAATGCGCAATGTCGGCGAAATAGCCGGGCAGAAGCTTGCCCTTGCAGTTTTCCTGGAACTCAGCCCAGGCGCTGCCGGACGTATAGGCCTGCAAGGCTTCCTCCGTCGATATACCCTCTCTCCCCGGATGACAGACGGCCAGCTGCACCCCCAGCAGGGGATGAACCGTGGCCTCGCCTGGTATGTCAGACCCAAAGGATAGCTTGACGCCGGCATCAAGCATGCTACGGTAGGGGTAAGCCCCCATGGCCCGCTGCTTGCCCAGCAAGGCAATATCCTTGTCAAAATTGGCGGCCGCATGCGGCTGGACCGCAGCCAGCACCCCGTAGTCCGCCATGCGCCGTATATCCCCGGGGGAAATCAATTGAACATGCTCCAGCCTGATACGCAAGTGACGCAGTACAGGCCAATCAGGCAGCAATTCGCCAAAGACATCCAGAAAATCACCTACGGCCTTGTCACCGATGGCATGGAAGGCCGCCTGGCGCCCCTCCCTGGCCGCCGAAACCAGGGCCTCCCGCACGGCCTGCTTGTCCATAACAGCTACCCCGTATTGATCCTGCCCCTCGTAGGGGGCGGCCAGCAGGGCTGTCGATGTCGAGAAGGTGCCATCCAGAAAATACTTGCGCGGGCCGGCTGCCACCCAATTTGGAATGTACCTGACCCATCTCTCCATGATCATGCGCAGCGGAGCAAAGCTGGCATACGACCAGCAGCGGACCCGGCAGGGTAGCCGCCCCTTCCTGTGCAGATACCTATAAGCCCAAACGCCCTGAGGCAACCAGGTATTATCCTGAACAGAGCAAATACCCATGGCCGAGCAAGCCTCCAGTGCCCTTTTGATATCGCTTCTAAGCAGCGTGGTTCGCATGTGCTGCCGCAGGAATTTCTGCTTCTGCAATTCCTGCATGGCGGCATCCCGCAGCACCCCAGTCGCCTGCCCATCTTTATCACGGACAATGACCCCGCCGGCCGGATCAGGGGTGCTAGCCGTAATTTTCATTTTTTTTAGCATCCGGGAATTAACCCAGGCAGCATGACCACTGAACTGAATCAGGATAACATCATGTTTCGGAAAGGCCTTATC
Organism: uncultured Spirochaeta sp.; assembly: GCA_964509515.1. GTDB lineage: Bacteria > Spirochaetota > Spirochaetia > DSM-27196 > DSM-8902 > Spirochaeta_B. Next base: position 3,804 of record CAZDYA010000112.1, on the reverse strand, counting down.
AAGAAGAATCTTAGTGGGTTCTGGCACGCAATCATAATCCCAGCCGCTGGCGATTATCAGCCTGTTGGCTGGCAAATCACCATACCTCTCTTGCAGCGCCGCAATAATGGCTTTGGCATCCAGGCCTCTGAGTGAAAGCATGCGCTGTGAGGCACCATAGGCCGCCACATGTAAATGATTATCATTGAAACCAGGCATCAGAAAACCACCACCCATATCATGCTCCTGGGCACCAGGGAATGCACGGCGGCACTCGTCCAATGAACCGCAAATTGCTATCCGGCCCTGTGCTATTGCCAGAGCGGCTGGCCTGGAATCGCGCTCCCCGGACTGGCCAGTCCAGATGCTTGCTCCATAAAGAATTTTTGCCTTTTCCATCCCTGCAATGTACCACTTTCATGGTTAAACAGCTATAATTTATTCATGCATTACCTAAGAACGATATATAATCCACCTGCCTACCAAGGTGCAAAGAAAAAGAGAAAATACTTTGAGGGTTGGTACCATAAGCACGTATCCGCGGATGGTCAGCATGCTATCTCGGTAATTGGTGGTATCTCTCACAACGAGAATAAAGAAAGCCAAGCCTTCATTCAGATTATTGATGGCGAGAGCGGCAGGACCGCCTGGATACCCTTCCCCGCAGAGGCCTTTGTAGCTTGCCCCCGCAGCTACGATGTCTGGATAGGCAATAATCATTTCCATTCCAGGGGTTTAACCGTAGATGTATCAAACGATGAGATCACATTCAAGGCCGATCTGGAATACAACAATCTTACCGATTTGCAGAATAGAAGTCTTTTTCAGCCAGGCATAATGGGTTGGTACCGCTTTGTTCCACGCATGGAATGTTACCACGGCATTGTCAGCCTGGATCATCAGGTCTCTGGAACCATTACAATCGACGACACCACGGTAAACATGGATGGTGGCTACGGGTACATGGAAAAAGACTGGGGAAGATCGATGCCAAATTCCTGGATTTGGTTTCAAACCAATTACTTTACTGATGCCAGGGCTTCCATCATGTTTTCGCTAGCGGACATCCCCTGGATGAGCAGCAGCTTTCCGGGTTTCCTGGCCATTTGCCATACTGGCGAAACACAGCAGAGATTTTCGACCTACAACGGGGCAAAAATCTCGGCGATCTCGGTGGGCGATACCAATGTCCGGGTTGAATTCGTCAATGATACTCACGTACTTACCGTCGATGCCCAAAGCAGCGCCTCGGGAACCCTGCTGGCGCCGCAGCACGGCAGCATGGTCAGACCAATCGGAGAAAGCCTGGACACCAAGGCCCAAATAAGGCTTTCCGATCACAAGGGCCGCAAGCTTCTGGATACCACCACTTCGGCCTCCGGACTAGAGCAGGTAGGCCCAACCAGAGAACTCGTTAAAGCCATTCAAAAGAAATACCAGACTGGCCGCTAAGCTGATGTCGCAGATCCAGCAGGCGTTGCAGACCCTGCCGGCGTTGCAGCCTTGGTATCAGAAGATCCTTCACTGGTACTGCTGGTGTTACTCGTGCCGTTCTTTGCACCACGCGAATCATTCACATAAAACCCTTTGCCCTTGAAAATAACGCCTAGTCCTCCGCCGATCAAACGCCGCAAGGCAGGCTCGTGGCATTCCGGACACTCTACCAGCACGGGGTCCGACATGGCCTGGAATTCCTCAAATTTATATCCACAGGCATCACACTCATAATCATAACTTGGCATGCTGATATTCTCCTGTATTTTTGCGCCTAATATACCCACACATGGCCCAATCGTCCAGCCATGTCTGCTTATTCGGCACTGCGGTACCTGGTGCGAACCGGCTGGCCACTATCGGCCAGCACCGCTTTGATCTGCTGTATGCGGTAATCACCATAATGGACCATGCTGGCAATTAGTGCGGCATCGGCCTTGCCTTTTGCGAAAACCTCTACCAGATGCTCCGGAGTTCCCGCCCCACCGGAAGCGACCACCGGCACCGGCACGGCCTGACTGATCAGGCTGGTTAAATTCAGCTCGTAACCGTCGCGTGTTCCGTCCGCATCGATCGAATTCAGCACAATCTCGCCAGCCCCCAGCTCCACCGCCTTTTTGGCCCATTCCAGGGCATCCAGCTCGGTCGGCGTCCGGCCGCCATCAACCACGACGCGGTATCCGCTGGGCATTGCATTATCGGCGGCCGCGTCCATCCCCAGAACGATGCACTGGCGGCCGAACTGGGCAGCGCCCTGCGAGATGATATCGGGGTTCCTTACCGCCTGCGAGTTAAGGCTGACCTTTTCGGCCCCGGCCAGCAGAACCGCCCGCATATCCTGCAAGTTCTTTAGTCCCCCGCCGACGCAAAATGGTACAAATATCTCTTGAGCGACCCGTTCAACAACATCAATCATGATGCCGCGTTTTTCGGCCGACGCCGTGATATCGTAAAAGACCAGCTCATCTACCCCGTCTTCGTAGTATTGACGCGCCATCTCGACCGGATCACCTATATCAACGTTACCCTTGAATTTTATTCCCTTGGTGGTTTTGCCCTCGCGAACATCCAGGCATACCACCACGCGTTTTTGCAACATCAGCTTCTCCTGCAGAAGTTTTCCAGCATGCGAATCCCGTACTCCCCGGATTTTTCCGGGTGAAATTGCGCCGCCACCAGGGAACCATGTTCCATGACCGAAGAGAAGCGCAAGCCATACTCAGTGGTCGCTCGCTCATCCGCCTTGTTGGCCAGCTGGGGATAAAAAGAGTGAACAAAATAAAAGGATATCCCGCTGGGAATGCCCTGGAACAACCAGTGTTTTTCATCGTGAATGACCTCGTTCCAGCCCATATGAGGGACCTTCTCGGCCATGTCCACCGGAAAACGCACCGCCGCACCGTCAATCAAGCCCAGGCAGTCCACATCGCCCTCTTCGCTGCGGCTCAGCACAATCTGGCACCCAAGGCATATGCCGAACACCGGCACACCCCCCCGCACCGCCTCGCGCAGCGCCTCGTCCAGCCCCCGCTCGGTCAGGGTTCGCATGGCGTGCTCAGCGTTGCCCACCCCCGGGAATATCACCCTGTCGGCCTTGCGCACCAAATCCGGATCGGCGCTAATCACAAAATCATGTTTGATATAGCGTAGCGCCGTTTCCACGCTGCGCAGGTTGCCAGCATCGTAGTCTACAACAAGAATACTCATGCCCACACTTTAGCCTTATTCGGCAAATGCCTCAAGCAAGACCCCGCCCCATTCACGCACCATATCAGCAGAAAGGCTTAAATTTCCAAGCTGGACGGCAGCGCCCTGCCTTTCAATCATGAATCCGCCGTTCAGCCCAAGCAACTGAGGCAGAAAAAGACGCAGGGTAACATTCATCGCGCGGGCGGTGGCCTCGTTATTAAATTTTATACGGCCGTTCAGATCGATATTGCCACCCTCATCCATAACAAAATCGAACAGCCCCTCGGTGTACAAAAGCTCCGCCAGCTGCGGTGGAACCAAACCGGATACCCCTTCGCCGGGCGCAACCCTTTCCGTCGGATCAAGCTGCCACCACAGCAAACCGTGCTGCAAGCCTGATAGCGGCGGCAGGCCAGCTGGTGGACCCTGCCCCGCACCGCCAGAAGCAGGCATAACCCCGGAAGCCGGCATAACCCCGGAAGCCGGCATAACCCCGGAAGCCGGCAGCTGGCTGTCCAGCACCTGGTTAACAGCTGCTTCCAGACAGGCGGCGGGGTCTTCGGCCTGTATGGCCAATACCAGACCGCGGTCCAGCAAGGCCACAACCATATTGTCTTTCTGGTAGTATGGCAGGGCCAGATA
>CAZDYA010000111.1:0-5494 GCA_964509515.1 uncultured Spirochaeta sp. | reverse complement strand
ATCTGGCTCTACTTGATTATCCTGTTGCTGGCTTTAACAGCCGTCATCTCACTAGTTCAGCTAATCAGGATTACCAGAGAAAATATGACGATTCAGAAAGAAGCAGCGGCCTTGCTGCGGGGAGATATTATGAAGCTTAATGCATCAATGCGGGGGGCCTTGCAAAGGGCGCAGGCCCGTGGTTTTGGCTTGAGGATTAAGTTTACCCTTTTCGCAACAATTTTGGTTACCTCGGTTGTTTTGATGGTGGCCATTACCCTGGGATCCTACGTTCTTGATACCCAATCGCGAACACTGTCCCGTGGATTGCAGGACCGGGTAGAGGTTTTGCTTGATTCTATAGTAACCGCCGCCGCTGGTTTTCTGCCGGCTCCAGAAGGTAATGTTCCCGAGCTGAATGCTTTGACCAACCAGATATCTGTAATGCAGGAAGCCGTGTATGCCACGATAATCGGGCGCGGACGTGATGATGCTTCGCAGTTTAACTACATCTGGGCCTCTAATGACCCTGAGCTAAGTGATGACCTGGTTCGCGGTATTACTACTGCCGAAGATGATCTTGCCCAGGTTGCGGCCGAGATAGAAGAGCGGATTAACCGGGAAGCCAGGGAGGCATTGGGTGATACGGCCAGTCAGATTGATGATTTTACTGCCGATATCATCAGACTTGCTCTGGATGCCAGTGCTCGGGCAGAGGATGAACGACGGGAAATTGATACTGTTCGTTCCGAACTGGAAACCAGATTGAACATCCAGTTGAATGCCATTGGTGGCGGGGCCCGTAGCTTCCCTGAATTCGATCCGACATCCTTGTCGACTGATAACACCGAATACGTTTTTTATCAGCCTGTTCTCTATCGCAATCCGAATGAAAATGTTTATTACCGTGGAATGGTTAGGCTTGGAATAAGCACAGAGCTTATTCTTGAGGAGATTGCTGCCAGTCAGCGAACCCTGGTTATTACAACGGCGATCATCGCTCTGGTCGCGGTTGGTATTGGCATTGGCGGAGCCTTGTTGCTGGCCACAATTATCATTATCCCGATCAACCGGCTGGTGCGGGGGGTCGAAATAATCAGGACTACAGAGGACAAAAAACAGCTAAAGGAACATGTGATTTCGGTGCAGAGCCGTGATGAGCTACAGATGCTTGCTGAATCTGTTAACCAAATGACTCAAGGACTGGTTAAGGCGGCTGAAGCCAGCGAAGAATTGACGATTGGTAAAGAAGTGCAGAAGATGTTTATCCCGCTCAGTCAGAAGGATAGCAAGACCAAGTTGTCCACCGGTAAGGAAGAATTCGATGCTTATGAATTCTTCGGTTATTACGAGGGAGCCAAGACCGTATCAGGGGATTATTTTAGCTATAGCCGATTGGATGCCAATACCTTTTCCCTGGTAAAATGTGATGTTGCTGGTAAGGGGGTGTCGGCTGCCTTGATCATGGTTGAGGTAGCCACGCTGTTCCTGCATCATTTTCGCAGCTGGAACGATCCGCATTTGAGTGGCAAGGCCTTGTTACAGCGCAGGGCGCAGATACGGAACCTGGACACCCTGTTAACCAGTATGAATGACTTGCTTGAGGCCACGGCTCTGGCCGGTCGTTTTGCCGCCTTGACGGTAGGCATACTTGATATTGCCAAGCATAAATTGAGTCTGGCCAATGCGGGTGACAATCAGTTGCACATGTACCGTGCTGGTCAACAGCGTACCCTTCAGTATGAGATGGCCTCGGCGCCGGCGGCTGGGGTATTTAGCAGTGACATGATTCCCAATGGTTATGCGCAATCAGAGTTCACACTTGAGGTCGGTGATATTGTGCTGTTTTTTACTGACGGTCTGGAAGAAGCAAAACGCATGTTGCGTGATTCATCTTATAACTTGACCGAAGATGAAAACGGCATCGGTGATGAAGAGTTTTCCATCGAAAGAATTCATCGCATAACCGAAGCAATCCAGTCTGGCAGCACCTATGTTCTTCAGCGCCAGAGTAATCCTGACCCCGATGAGTTGCTGGAATTTGATTTTTCCGATATTGAGCCGACGGCCGAAAATACCGTTTTGGGTCTGATCGCCATCGAGAAGGTGCTACGTATGTATACCGACCCCATGGCTGGGGCCGATGACAAGGTGGTGGTGGACCGTGTTGTTGATGATTTTCTGAAACAGGTTTTTCATCAGTATTCAACTTATTTTGGCAACCCGGTTGAGTCTTCCATGGAGCTTGACTATCGTCAATATGCATTTGTGAAGGAAGATGATCAGTACGATGACTTGACGCTATTGGCCATTAAACGGAAAAAGTAGGCGGTTTTCCTGTTATTTCTGGTGCAAGACTGCTTAAAAACAGCCGATACTCGAACTATGAAACGTTTGGTAATCCTTGCAGTAACGCTTTTGATTTGTGTAATACCGGTATCTGCCCAGCAGTATGTAATTAATCAGACTGATTATCCCGCGTATGTGATGGTGTTGGCCTTGGATCAGCAGGAATTTGAGCAATGGGGGGTCAACCCACAGCTGATTTCCGAGCGCTTATTGGAAAATTATTCCAAGCTTGCCTATATTGCACCATCCGGTGTTAGACAGGTAGCCGTTGGAAATGAGGCACTGGTTATTGCCGGTGTGTTCGTTGCAGATATGTCAGGTGACCTGGAAGATGATTCGGCGTTACCCGTTTTTGCTGTGCAGCTTTCCATGGAAGCTGGTAGTTTTTCGCTGGATGAAAGCCTTATCAGGGAAATTGACGGACAAGCCCATACTGTCTCCGCGCAGGCACTAGGTATTGAAAAAGAAAGATGGCAGATAGACGGTCAAATCGCAGCCTGGCAGAATGTTAGTGCCATATATCAGGGTAGAACAGGGGTATTACCGGCTTTTGTCCTACAGACCAATGATGGGCTTACCGAGCAGCTTGATGTCACTCAGGCGATGTTTTGGGGGATTGGCGGGACAGAAATCACCGCGGTAAAAATGCAGCGCACGGATGATTTGCTTTATGTATACATGGCAAGCCGGAACCGTATCGAAAAAGGCAGCAGGTATTCGCTTGTCTGGTTTCAGGATGTATATGATGATACCAAAGAAAACGTGCTTGAATTTGAAATCCCAAATGACGGCACCCCCTATGCCGTATTTGTAGCCAATGAAGATGGCTATGAATTCGTGGGAGACGCTTCTTTCAGCGGTTATGTTATGGAGTGTCAAATCTCCCTGGGCAGGTTGCCGGTTGATGTAGATACCTTCTTCTCTCCAACGGCATCCATTGATATTTATAGTGGAATGGTTGATGGCGGGGTGGTTGAGCGCTTTCCTCTTGGCACAATTTATCCAAGAGATATTCCCCGTATTGAAGCTTCAGGTCAATGAAGCAGACTAGGCGTAAAAGACCCAATAGCAGTGCTGGCAGTGTAAGGTTTTATTGCGAGCATTGCGGGAAAGAGGTAGACAGCAAGGATATTCTCTGCCCACATTGTGGAAAGGTTTTTTCATCTGTCAAATGCCCAAAATGCCATCACAGTGGTCGGCAATCAAGTTTCTCGAATGGCTGCCCTGTTTGCGGTTATACCGGAACTGCTGAAAAGGCGGCCCCACAAGTTCCGTTGAACACTACCCATATCCGATTGCCAAAAAGGAAAGAGGCCTCTTTCTTTGCGCTTTTCCTGGTTATGATTATTATATTTACGGTTTTTGCCGGCTTATATTTCAAGCCCTGATCAATATACCATCATGAGTGCCAGCCCAGGAGAAGGCCATGGATTGGCGATTTCTGTACCTGTCAATCTCCAGGCCCCGAATACGCGCACATTTACCCCTGTTAAACCGGTTCCGAAGGTATAATCAAGCCCAACGCTTATATTGCTATTCCCCTGAAATGTTGAAAAATCCGTGGCCAAGGCCATCCGGTTCAGCCTGAGCCCAGCCATGGCATTCAGCTTGAACTGTGGAGGGGATTGGAAATCCTGCATTGTAATTTCAGGATTGGCATTCAATAGTAAATGCAGGGGGGCAAAGTCAGCATGGACCTGAATCGGAATGCCAAGCCCTATTAGATTTTGTCCATTTTGGGGTAACCATGGGCTTGCTGCGATAGCTGCGGAAACACTGCCTGATGCCCCTGTAACAAAACCGAAAAATCCTTCGCGAAATTGCCAGCCAATCCAGCGAAGCCGCAGGTTGGCGCCGGCATCGGCTTGTGTATCGCTGTGGTTAGCTATGCTGCCATTCAACGCTAGCGTTAATTTGGGGCTGATACCATAGTCCAGGCTATAAGACTGAATAAGGCTTTGTTCGGCCCAAAAGAACACATATCTAGCGGCAGCAGTGTAGCTATTTGCCTGCCGAAAAAGCAGGCCTGTGCTGCGGGAATAGTTGCCATTAATCAGTATTTCATGGCTGGCCAGGGTATCACCCCGCTCATCAAGAATATTTAAGGTATATGCCCTTTGCCGATTGTCATCGGTCTTTGGAATATGTAATGGAATTTTCAGCGAACTGCTATTTATTTCCCGGTTTTTTGCTTCAACAATGTTTCCTTCCTGGTCCAGCATTTCAATATTAATTTCTCCGGCCGAGCTGGCTTGAATAATTAATTCGCTAGTGGACAAGGGTTTGGGGTCATCATCGCGTATCAGTTTTCTGGTGATTTTGGATTGTATCGAAAAATCAGCTGCTTCAAAAAACAGGGGTATTGTATGGTCTGCACCGGCTATGATCTCTACCTGATGGACAATATCATTGTAGCCAAAGGTTTTTATTCTAAGTTGGTGCCGGCCGGCAGGTAACGACATTCCCGGGGAATACTCACCATAGCCGTTTATCATTATCTTCTGGTCAAAACCAGCTGGTAAATCCAGTATTATTCGTCCACTGGCCTGTGCCAATTCGATATCAACATGAATTTCGGAATCAGCCGGAACATCAAGCCAGCCGCTAACTGGTAAATATTGTGTGGGCGAGGTTGAAATAATTTCCAGATAGTAAGTGCCCGGGGTCAAGCTTTCCAATATCAAGGGAGCCTTGCCAGCTAATTCACCGTTTAGATATACCTCGGTGTGAGGTACATTGGATTCAAATTCAAGGCGGCTGGCCTGTCTGTCCCTGTTGCCTTGCTTGATAAGCTCTGCAAAAAAAACAGACTCTTGATCGCTGGCGTGAACAGGCGATAGTATTATCATGGCCAAGGCGGCAAATATCACAGCAATCAAATTATTGCGAGTCATATCGACATACTACCATAAAAGGCTTTTTTCTTCAGCTTCGGTTGTCGATATTATCTAATATATGAAGGGTAATTCTTACAGAGTAATATTTTTCTTGCTGTTTTTACTTTCGTCTTTTTCCGTTTTTCCGCAAAGCTTTGCCCCCCCGCGAGGCTTTGCCGGTATAGAAATTGGCATGTCGTTTGATCAGGTTGATCAGCTGCTTCGCAGCTCGGGTTTTTTTTATTATCGAGGACCCGATGATGTCAGTTTTTCACCAGGGCGGGAACGTC
>CAZDYA010000110.1:0-5535 GCA_964509515.1 uncultured Spirochaeta sp. | reverse complement strand
GCCCTGCGCAGCGCCCTGAAAGAAAACGATCAGGTCTGCGCCATCATTCTGGAGATTATCCAGGGCGAGGGCGGCCTAACCACCGCCAGCCCCAGCTTTTTGGCGGCCATTCAGGCCGAAGCCAAAGAACGGGACATCCTGATCATTGTGGATGAAGTACAGACCGGGCTGGGTAGAACCGGCCGGCTGCTGGCCTGCCAGTCCACCGAGCTTAAGCCCGACATTATCTGCCTGAGCAAACCGCTGGCAGCCGGCCTGCCGCTATCGGCAACCGTGATAACCGCCGCCGTTAACGCCGAGATACAGCCCGGGGATCATGGCTCAACCTTTGGCGGCGGCCCGGTAACCACCGCTGTCGCCAACGCCGTTTGGAAAATGATCACCAAGCCGCAGTTCCTGGCGGAGGTACGCGGCCTGGCCGGTGTGCTGGAAAGCGAACTGCGCAAGATTACCGCCGACTTCCCCTTCTGCGGAACATTAAAAGGCGAAGGCATGCTACGCGGCTTCCCGCTTAACCTTCCAAGCGAAGGCAGCGGCGATCCGCCCATCAAGCAACTCATGCAAGCCTGTCTGGAAAAAGGGCTGCTAATTCTACGGTCCGGCGACAACGTTGTCCGCATCGCACCTCCGCTGATCATACGCGAAAAAGAAATCCAGCGCGGCATCCGCATTCTTCGCAACTGCCTGGAAAAACTAAATACATCAACAAGGAGTTCATAAGATGAGCAGCCCCAAAGAAATCAAAAAAATAGTCCTTGCCTACTCGGGCGGACTGGACACATCAATCATCATCCCCTGGCTCAAAGAGCACTACAACAACGCCGAAATCGTCGGCGTCTGCGTTAACGTCGGCCAGGATGAAGACTGGGACGCCATGGAAAAGAAGGCCCATGCCAGCGGCGCCAGCAAGCTCTATATCGAAGACGTCCGCGAGGAATTTGCCGCCGACTACCTGTGGCCCATGCTGCGCGCCGGCGCTATTTACGAAGGCCGCTACCTGCTGGGCACCAGCATCGCCCGCCCCCTGCAGGCCAAAAAGCAGGTCGAAGTCGCCCTCAAGGAAGGCGCCCAGGCCGTCGCCCACGGCTGCACCGGCAAGGGTAACGACCAGGTCCGCTTCGAGCTAACCTACAAGGCCCTGGCGCCGCATCTGGAAATCATAGCGCCCTGGCGCCTGTGGGACATCACCAGCCGCGAACAAGCCATCGAGTACGCCCAAAAACACAACATCCCCATCGGGAATATCAGCAAAAAGAACATCTACAGCCGCGACTGGAACATCTGGCACATGAGCCACGAAGGCGGAGAACTGGAGAACACCTGGGAAAGACCCCGCGAGGAAATGTTTTTGCTAACCAAGGACCCCAAGGATGCCCCCGATCAGGAAACCATCCTGGAAATCGGCTTTGAAAAAGGCTACCCGGTTAGCATCGACGGTCAAAAGCTGGCCCCCCTGGAAATCCTGGAACGCCTTAACAAAATTGGCGGTGAAAACGGCATCGGCCGCGCCGACCTGGTCGAAACCCGCCTGGTCGGCATGAAAAGCCGCGGCGTCTACGAAACCCCCGCCGGCACCATCCTGTACCAGGCCCTGCGAGAACTGGAAATGATCACCATGGCCAGCGAAACCCTGGCCATCAAAAACCAACTCGCCATCAAGTACGCCGAAGAAATCTACGCCGGCAAATGGTTCAGCCACTTCCGCGAATCAATGGACGCCTACATGGAAAGCGCCAGCCGCTACGCCACCGGTACCGTCCGCATCGTCCTGTACAAGGGCAGCCTGCGGGTGGCCGGCCGCAAATCACCCTACTCGCTCTACCTGGAAGACCTGGCCAGCTTTGGCGAAAGCGCCTACGACCACGCCGACGCCACCGGCTTCATCAACCTGTATGGCCTGGCCACCGGGGTGCAAGCCATGGTCCACGAACGCAAACTCCCCAACGCCGGACCCGCCGTCGAAATGCGCGCCATGGCCGGCTTCCACGAAAAATAAAAATCCCGCACATCCGGGGGGCGTCATGACAAATTCTGGCGCCACCCCGGCCAGCCGGCAGCGGCCCTGCGGACCGCCTGCTCGCCCCTGCAGCACAAGCACCGCCAGCGCAACCTTACTGGCACGGCGCTACAACAAAGCCGCCAGCCGGCCTCCACGAGGCACGCCCCCCAGCGCGCACAAGGTTGCGCGCTTCCCCGGGAGCCTTCTAGACCACTGCCCTGCTAAACCCATGGAACCTATAGGTTACTTATCAGTGAACACCAACCGCGGCGACAAAAGGCCCGTCCCGTCAATATTCTCCATAGCCACCGTATCGCCCGGGGAATATGACTGAATCAGAAAGGTGTTGGCATCGATTTGTGCATCAGTGATTTCACCGTCGGTATTGGCTTCGAACGACGAGCTAACCCACGCAATCGAGCCATCCCCATTTGTCCCGCCCTTATAGCTAACAGTTACGGTATACGACGAATCATTTTGCACAACAACAATATCCGGCCCCCTCATCAATGTGCAGGATGCAAATAGAATGGTTGCCACGCCAAACAGTCCTGATAATAGTTTCATGTTTTCTCCTCGCTCATATTATTGATCATATTTAGATGGCGTGAGTTATTGTATCCGCTCCACCTTGTAACTACCGTGCCACGAACGATAACTCTGTGAGCTTACCCCGTTTCGCTCGGACTCAGCATAACTATCCTGCCCCGGCAGAATGGTAACAAGAACTGTCCCGGTTTCCCCGTCCGCCAAAGCACCAGAGTGAACCGCTGCCGCAGCAATATTGGAATCGTCGGTGTATACATCGGTTCCCCAGATCTTTCCGCTTGCATCACCGGTAAGGGTCAGGGAAAAAGTCTTGCCAAGCATTCCCCGGAAACGCTCCATCGAACCGTTTCTGGGCATGTGCAGGGTAAAGGGGCTATCCGCAACAACCCGCATATTATCAAAGGCGACATGTGCCCCGCGATGCACATAAAAACCATAGCCGCCCTCAGTAAAGGTATCATCACGAAGCACCACAACTTCCTGCCCATTAATCAGGATGTTTATCAAGTAGCCGGAAAACTCAACCCTCAGATGGTTTTCGCCGCGGGTATTGATAGCATCAGATGAGCTCCATTGCTTAATGGGAACCGCATGGTTTTCCATAACCTTCCCCACCGTAAACTGCCCGTTCGCCGTAATCCACAGAAAATAGAAATTCTGCGCATCCACCAGGCGAAACACGAGGCCGTAACCCATTGTCTCGTCACCGCCCAGCCATACAGAATCAGCAACAACCGAGCCATCCGCCATATTACCGCTCATCCAGGTGTAATCAGCATGCTCATCGTTGGAAAACTCATACCGGCCATTGGCAACCTGTATACTATCACTAACATACCAGTCCATATCATTATTCGCAAAATCATCGCTTAATAACAATTCCTGTGCCCCTGCCAAAGTTCCCCCAAGGCACAAAACGACCAGCCCCAAAACTATTCTTGCACCGGCAACTCGCATTTTCCTATCCATATTAACTCTCCTTACCCTTTGACCACCTTCTCATATGCCTCAATCCATTCATCGACGGATATCTTTTGGCAAAGTTCACCCAACAAAGCAAAGGGGATGGACTCCATTTTTTTCAAGCGAATACAAGCCTTTCCCATATCCAGCTTGCCAATCTCCAGTGCCTGATATTCCCGCCTAAACCACTCCTCGATCTCGGGAAAAACACTCAGTCCGCTATGATAAAAACCGATATAGTTTTTCTGGTTGCCAAGACTGATAAAGGGCAAAGGCTCCTCGGGTTTGCAGTGATACCCATCAGGATATATTGAATGTGGCACAGCATAACTTGGCATTCCATACGACATACATTCAACAAAGCCACGAGGAATATTATCCAGTAATAGTTGCCTAAGCCGGCTGAATTCCGCTTTCCTGTCCTGCGGCAACAAGGCGATATACGCATCAACATTTTCAGCTTGATAATTCATGATTCTTATTCTCCGAGCAAGGCATTTTCCAAACTGATGTTCCCTATAAACCAGCGTAGAACATTGGCATAGGCCCAGGGCAGGTACACACCAAGGGTGATTGCGCTTAACAGCAACTGTCCCCAGATCAGCAGGAAGCCATGCCCGATCTGACCGCTAAACACGATTCGGCGCTTCTGACCGCTTTCCTGCAATACTTGGGTGTTAGCAGCAAAGAAGCGAAATAGGCGCAAGCCGGCTGCCGGGGCATAGATCCCCAAGCTTAGCAGAGTAATTAGCAACTGACCCATAATCATATTCATGGCCGGGGTCAGGGATAAATTCAAGCTAATCCGCCAATCACGCCATTGATAATCTATGGACCACTTATTTATGTAGTACACAAAGGCCGAAATAATCACCAGCAGGGCAATTATGAACACCGATGAAAGCAGTATCCATACACCCGTATTCATTTCCATCAGATTGTATGCCACGCCAAACACAATTGAGCCAAAAAGCCCTACCACCACCGCTAGCGGCAGGACATAAGAGAGCAGAATTAACTTGAGCAAGCGCCCGCCCTTGCCCAAAAATGAAAATGCCGATTCTTCCATGGAAACGCAAGCGGCCAAATAGGCCCTTACCCGGGTGATATACCAGGGGCCGTAAATACCCAGGGTTATCATAGACAATAACAAACCACGCAGATGCAACCTAAGGTATTCACCTGTCTGCCCGGAAAAGGCAAGCTGTTTTTGACCGTACGTGACAGATGGAACAAATATACGCAATACCTTAATTGCAAAAACTGCCTGGATGACGGTTGACCCCAAGATTTCCAGAATGCTCTGCAATGGCTGAGGCATTCCAGCCTTGCTCACCAGGAACCCGCCGACAGCCTGCAAGGCAAATGCAAGAATCAGGTACCCCAGCACCGGTTTCCACCAATCACGCCCCTGTATTGAACAAGCCAATTCCGTTTTCATATAGACTCCTTTTAACAGCATTTACCGCCAATGCACGGCGTTACCAGTCTAATACACTTGCTGACAAAATTTCCTGAAAAACCTTGAATTTGTATTATCATTACGAGGATGAGAAATCCAAATGCATACGGAATCTGCCTTGGCATGCTGATAATTTTCATAGCCTCTGCTTGCCACACGCCAGATCAACACCTGACCTGCAATGATCTTGCCGCTCATGGCAACGGTGTAAAACAGGAGGATGGTCGCTGCCTGTTATCCGGCGACCTGCTTATCAACCAAATAAAAACGGCCTCCCTTCCCGAAGGCCTGACTGTTCAGGGTAATCTTACCATCAAGGGCAGCAGGATACGACAACTACCAAAAGGCCTGGTAGTCGAAGGCAACCTCTCGCTGTACAAAACCCTGATAGGCTCATTGCCAGAAGACTTGGTGGTACTTGGCTCTTTTTATAGCACCTTCGGCCTTGGCTCGCCGACAATCTGGTGCCACGAAATACCAGACAGCGTCATTATCCAGGGAAGAAACGAAGGCTGCGGCATCTAGGCCATCCGGGGCACTCGCCTGTTGTCAGGAGCTTTAC
>CAZDYA010000109.1:0-5552 GCA_964509515.1 uncultured Spirochaeta sp. | reverse complement strand
TGCCAATTCTATTAATTGATACGCATGGCAAGCTCAAGCACCAAAAGGGTATTGAGGCAAATCCGGCCATACAGTAGGCTGGCATATTCCCCGGGAGGTACAGGTGGAAGCAGGTATAAAGGGGCGCGATCCGGATGAATCACAGCTTATGGAACAGGCCATAGCCCTGGCCTTGCAGGAAGATATCGGAAGCGGCGATGCCTCGGCCAATTCGGTGGTGCCGGCCGATCTGATGCTTGAGCACCGGCTGGCGCTCAAGCAGGACGGGGTGATTGCGGGGCTGGCGGTGATGCAGCGGGTGCTGGCCGCGGTGGACGGCCGCATTGAGTGTGAGTGCCTGCTGGCGGACGGGGCGGCGGCGCAGGCCGGTGATGTGGCGGCGGTCCTCCGCGGTCCGGCGCGGTCGGTGTTGACGGCCGAACGCACCGCGCTCAATTTTATGCAGCGCATGTCCGGGGTGGCGACGCTGACGAGGCGCTTTGTGCAGGCGGTTGAGGGGACGGGCGCGGTGATTCTGGATACGCGCAAGACGGCGCCGGGGCTACGGGTCTTTGACAAGCAGGCGGTTGTGCTGGGTGGCGGGTCCAATCACCGCTTTGGTCTATTCGATATGATAATGATCAAGGATAATCATATTGCTGCTGCCGGCGGAATAACTGCGGCGGTGGCTTTGGCGCGGAAGTGGCCGAATCAGTTGCCGATAGAGGTCGAGGTTGCTACAATACAACAGCTGGAAGAGGTTTTGACCCTAGATGTTGACAGGGTGATGCTGGATAACATGGACAACGATACGATGCGCCAAGCGGTTAAGCTAACGGCAGGCAGGGTTGAGCTTGAGGCTTCCGGCAACGTCAATCTGGAAACTGTTCGGGCAATTGCCGAAACCGGTGTTCAATATATCTCGGTTGGCAGTCTAACCCATTCTGTCATGGCCCTGGATATTCATCTTATGACAGATGGCTTTGACAGCTCATCCATGACCAGGCAGCAATAATACAGGAGGCGCCCATGCAAGGTGCAGATGCGATATACGAAAAATTGTCCGCAAGTCTTAAAAATATAATCCCGGATTTTGAATTGAGGTTAAAGGCCGATATTGCGTGGGAAATAGAGAAGCTAAAAAAAGAGCGCAATGCGGTAATTCTGGGCCATAATTATATGGAGCCCGCGCTTTTTAATTCCATTCCGGATTTTACCGGGGATTCGCTGGAGCTTAGCCGGAAGGCCGCCCAGGTAGAGGCCGACATTATTGTGTTTTGCGGCGTCAAGTTTATGGCCGAGACCGCCAAGATTCTTAGCCCGCAAAAGACGGTGTTGGTTCCATCACCCAAGGCTGGCTGTTCGTTGGCCGAAAGCATCACTGCCGAGGATGTGCGCGCGCTCAAAAAGCAATATCCCGGTGTGCCGGTAGTGACCTATATTAACACCTATGCCGATGTTAAGGCCGAGACCGATATCTGCTGTACCAGCGGCAATGCCGCCGCGGTGGTCGAGTCGCTAAAAACCGATAGCGTGATTTTTCTGCCTGATGAATACCTGGCCGGCAATGTCGCGCGCGAGACCGGCCGCCATATTATCTTTCCGACCAAGGACCCGGCCGGCCGCAAGGATCCGGACCTGGATTATTCCATGATAGGCTGGAAGGGCTGCTGCGAAGTCCATGACAAGTTTACAGTCCGAGATGTTGAAAATATCCGGGCCGATTTTCCAGGTACGATCATCCTGGCTCATCCCGAATGCCGGCCAGAGGTAACCGCGGCGGCCGATTTTGCCGGTAGCACCTCGGCCATGATTCGCTATGTTCAGGAGCACGACGCCCCGCGTTACCTGCTGCTCACCGAATGTGCCATGGGCGATAACATCGCCGCCAGCAACCCCGGCAGGGAAATGCTGCGGCTATGCAGCGTTCGCTGTCCTCATATGCACGAGATAACCCTTGAAGATACCCTGGAGGCTCTGCAAAAAACCCAGTATGTCGTTGAGGTGCCCGAAGATATTCGCGTTCGCGCCTTTGCTGCGGTCGACCGGATGCTCAAGATTGGATAATGGAGCCGCTTGTGGATAACTTGTTAACAACACAGGTGCTGGTAATTGGCTCGGGCATTGCCGGAGGTACCGTTGCACTTGATTTAGCCGATGCCGGTGTAAAGGTAGCCGTGGTGACGAGAGCTGCCGACCCGCACGATTCCAATACCTACTACGCCCAGGGCGGCATCATGTGGCCGGGTGCCCCCGGTGATAGCCTGGACTTAGCCGAGCAGGATGTTATGCGGGCAGGGCATGGACACTGCTTGCCCTCGGCCGTGCACACGGTTGTTCAGGATGGAAACAAGGAAATTCCCCGACTCTTGCTGGATCGACTTGGGGTGGATTTTGACCGCAACAAGGACGGCTCGCTGACCCTGATTCGCGAGGCTGCCCATTCTACCGACAGGATTCTGCATTCCGCCGATGCCACCGGTGCGGCCATTCAAAAGGCATTGATCAAGGCCTTGCTTGAGCACCCGAATGTCGAGGTGCTGACCGATTATACAGCCATCGATTTGCTTACTCCTGCCCATCATTCAAAAGACCGCTTGCAGGTGTATTCGCCTACTTCTTGTGTCGGGGCCTACCTGCTTGATTGCCGCAGCCGGAAGGTGCACAGATGTTTGGCGAACTACACCGTGCTTGCTACCGGCGGGCTGGGGCGGCTTTTCTTGCGGACCACCAATCCAAAAGGAGCCAGGGGCGACGGCATAGCGATGGCACATCGGGCAGGGGCCAGGGTCATCAATACCGAGTATGTGCAGTTTCATCCGACGACCTTTTCGCATCCGCATGCCTCCAACTTTCTGATTTCCGAGGCGGTTAGGGGGGCCGGCGCGAGGCTGGTAGATGCCAGCGGAGCCCCATTTATGCAGAATTATGACCAAAAATGGGGTGATTTGGCCCCCAGAGACGTCGTTGCACGCAGTATTCATGCCCAGATGCTGTCTACAGGCGCCGAAAACGTCTATCTGGATGCCGCCTCATATATCAAGCCGGCAGCCATTAAAGAAGCTTTTCCGACTATTTACCGTTCCTGCATGGGTTACGGGATAGATATGACCAAGGAACCGATCCCGGTTGTGCCGGCGGCTCACTATTCCTGTGGCGGGGTTTGGGTGGATAATGATGGCAAGACCACGATCGACCAGTTATATGCTGTTGGGGAAACAGCTTGCAGCGGTGTGCATGGAGCCAACCGGCTGGCAAGCAATTCCTTGCTGGAGGGTCTGGTTTGGGGAGCCAGGGCCGCGCGCAGTATTGCTGCCCAGTTGCCGCAGGCCAGGGCAATTGAAGCCGACAGTATTCCAGCCTGGCAACACTCCGGCGGCGAAGAGCCGGACCCGGCGCTTATTCAACAGGATATGAGCGCAATTCGTCACAGCATGTGGAATTACGTTGGGCTTATCAGAACCGAGCGGCGTCTGGAAAGGGCGATGAGTGAGCTTCGTCATCTGGAAACCGAGATTGAAAGGTTTTACCGTACAGCCAGACTAAACGATCAGCTGATCGGTTTGCGCAATGCCGTACGTAGTGCCATTATAGTGACGACCGCCGCCTGGACCAATAAAAACAGCCGCGGCTGTCATTTCCGTCAATAATCCAGCACATATAGCAAAAAATTCAGTTTTGGGGCTACCCAGACATGTGCAAATAGTGTAGTGTCTATCCGCACCGGCTGATTACGGTATCCTGCCGGGGATGTATTTCGTTGCACCTTAGGGGCGACAGATTTACGACCCGACTTGTGGATAAACTGTGAATAAATGCTGGAATACGCTGTGTCTCCAGAAAGACCCGACCGTGAGCTGACTGATTTGCTGGTAATTGGCGGGTACCGTAGGGCAAAACCCCTTCCTTTCTGGAAGAGGAGACCGCATGACAAAATTAATGGATTTTCCGTCCCGAAAGCGGGCCGGACATATTTTGACCCTTCTTACCTGCTATGATGCCTGCTTTGCTGCCATCCTGCAGGATTCCGATATCGATGCTGTCCTGGTTGGGGATAGCGCCGCCATGGTCATGCATGGCCATACATCTACCTTAACAGCTACCGTTGAAATGATTGCCGCACATGTGCGTGCCGTGCGCGCCGGGGCCCCGACCCTGCCCATCATCGCCGACATGCCCTTTCTTTCTACCCGCGGTAGTCTGGAAACAGCAGTGACAGCGGCAGGCGCTCTAATGGCTGCCGGCGCCGACGGCGTCAAGATCGAAGGCCTGATCGGCCACGAGCAGCTCATCCCGCATCTTATCCACAGCGGCATACCGGTAATGGGCCACCTGGGGCTTACCCCGCAGATGGTACATGTACTTGGCGGCTACAAGGTGCAAGGCAAAACCGACGACGCAGCCGCCATCATACTGGAGCAGGCCAGGGAACTCGAAGCCCTCGGTTGTTTTGGAATTGTAGCCGAATGCGTGCCGACCGCCCTGGGTACCAGAATGGCATCGCAGCTGGAAATCCCGGTAATTGGGATTGGCGCCGGTGACCACACCGACGGTCAAATCCTGGTGTTGCAGGATATGCTGGGACTGGGCAGCGGCCGGGTTCCCAAGTTTGTCAGAAAATTCATGGATGGCAAGCAGCTGGTAGCCGCCGCCGTCAACGATTATATCGCCAGCTCCCGGGCCGGCAGCTTTCCCGGACCCGACGAGCAGTACGGCGGCTACACCGGCAGCTCAACCGCCGAGGCCGAGGCCGAAGCCGGCGTGCCTTATTCCAGCAGTCCCGGAGCCCGCAATGGCTGATATCACCACGATCTCCTGCCCGCGTGAGTGGGCCGCCTACTGCCGCAAGCAGGCCGCACAGGGCAAAAGCATCGGCTTTGTTCCCACCATGGGCGCCCTGCATCAGGGCCACGCCTCGTTAATGCAGCAAAGCCTGCAGGAAAACGACCTGACCATGCTCAGCATCTTTGTAAATCCCACCCAGTTTAACGACGCCGGTGATCTTGATAAGTACCCGCGTACCCTCGAGGACGACCTGAAAATCGCCAGCGACTTGGGTGTCAACGCGGTTTTTCTGCCCAACGCTGAAAACATGTACCCGGATGGCTATGAGTACCGACTGACAGAGACCAACCGCAGCGCCATCATGGAGGGCGAATCCCGCCCCGGGCATTATGACGGGGTCCTGACCGTTGTCATGAAATTGCTGTTACTAACCGGTGCCAACCGGGCCTATTTTGGGGAAAAGGACTACCAGCAATATGTACTGATTCAGAGAATGGCTGACGCCTTTTTTCTGGCGGACACCATAAAAACCCAGATCATAATGTGCCCCATCATTCGCGAAGCCGATGGCTTGGCCATGAGCTCGCGCAATGTCCGGTTGAGCGCGGCCGGCCGGCAGCAGGCGGCCAGATTCCCGCAGATATTACGCAGCGCATCAAATGCTCACGCAGCCGAAGAACAGCTTCGTCAAGCCGGTTTCCGGGTCGATTACGTGACGGACACCGACGCCCTCGCGCCCACAACCCAGCCGGCGCCCACAACCCAGCCGGCGCCCACAACCCAGCCGG
>CAZDYA010000108.1:0-5555 GCA_964509515.1 uncultured Spirochaeta sp. | reverse complement strand
CTCCTGAGCAACCCACTGAACCGGTGTAACAACATGCTCCACACAAAGCTTTTTGGCCTCGGCCCCGGTTTTTACCTGGGCGCCAGTTACATTGGAAAAAAGCGGCACTTTGGGATCGCTAAAAGTGATCTTTTCCAGATAGGCCTCGAGACGCTCTGCCGCCTTTTTCAACAATGGTGAATGAAAAGGCCCGCTAACCTTGAGCGGTAGCACCCTTTTTGCGCCAGCCTGCTTAAGCAGATCCTGCGCTGCAATCAGGCCTGCAGCTGTTCCACTGATGACGGTCTGCTGCGGACTGTTTAGATTAGCCGCAAAAACATCGTCCCGGCCCGCCAAAGCCTCGGCAACCTTTTCGGGAACCAAGCCCATCACAGCCGCCATTCCAGGGGCCCCATCATCGCCAACAAGGGCAGCGGATTCTTCTGACATTATCTTGCCACGCTCAGCAACCAGCGGAAAAACATCCGCTATATCAATCACGCCGGCCGTAACCAGCGCCGCATATTCACCCAGACTGAAACCAGCAACGGCATCAAACTGAACCCCGCGCTCGTTTAGCAAGGCCGCCGCGCTCAAGTTAACCAAGGTTATAGCCACCTGCGCCACATCGGTTTGCTTCAAGTCCTCGGCAGTGCCTTCAAACAAAACCGACTGCAAGGGAAACGAAACCACTGACTGCGCCGCCGCAAAAATATCCTTAACAGCCTGACTGGCCTCGTATAAGTCTTTTCCCATTCCAGGGTATTGCGCTCCCTGACCCGGGAACATAACTGCTGTTTTCACAACTTCCTCCTTGCTGTTCTGGGGTTTTGCTGTCATACTGGCCTTGACTTGTCGGCCACCGACCGATAAAACGGTATAGGTTTTGGGCTTTTTAATCAAGCCATGACGGAGTAAAAGTATGAGCACAAACAATGCAACACTGCAGGTTGCGATAATCGCCGGATTAGGCGCCTCTGTACCCTCACAAAAGGTTAGCAATGATGAGCTGGCCAAAAAGCTGGACACCTCTGACGAGTGGATCTTTTCGAAAACCGGAATACGCTATCGCCGTATCGCCGATGAATCACAGGCCACCAGCGATCTGGCGGCAGCCGCTGCCGAACAGGCCATGGAGCGCGCCGGAATTACGGCAGAAGAAATAGACATGATCATCGTTGCCACCAGCTCCGGTGATTACAACTACCTGCCCTCAACCGCTTGCGTAGTGCAAAAGCTGATCGGTGCTGACAACGCCTCCGCCATGGATGTTACCGCGGCTTGTACCGGGTTTATCTATGGCCTGGAAACCGGCCGTTCTTTTGTTCGCTGCGGCAGCGCCAAAAATGTTCTTGTTATAGGCGCCGAAGTGCTGACTCGCATTGTAGACTGGAATGACCGCAGCAGCTGCGTACTATTTGGCGATGGTGCTGGTGCCGCCATTGTTCAACCCGCTGACAGCACCACAGCAACAGGAAACAAAACCCAGCAATTTTCGATAGTCGATTCTGTTCTGAGGTCAAAGGGCGTTGATTATGATGCCCTGATACGTCCGGACGGAGGAACAAGAAGGCCCATGGAAGTCGGGATGCAGGTCCACCACGATATGTTCTTGCAGATGGATGGCCAGCGAGTATACAAATTCGCCGTAAAGGCTATCGGCGACATAATCAAGGAGCTATTGGAAAGAAATGATCTTTCCATGGAACAGATCGACTGGGTAGTACCACATCAGGCCAATGCCCGAATACTGGAAGCCGCCGCCAAAAGACTAAAATTTCCGCTGGAAAAAATGTATAGCAACATTTTGGAATACGCCAACACATCTGCCGCATCGGTTCCAATTGCGCTAAATGAAATGTTGGACAAAGGTCTTTTCAAACAGGGGCAGAAAATCATTACCGTCGGTTTTGGTGCCGGACTTACTTACGCCGGCAACCTGTTGCAGCTGTAAGAAACCAATCGGAAAGATCTGCATAGACCGCCGAAGCACCGCACTTTTCAAGAATTGCAGCCGGCACCTTGGCTTCAATGCCGACCGGAATCATCCCGGCGCTGACCGCTGCCCCAAGACCGGTCGGGCTATCCTCAAAAACCAGCACCCTCTTGTTTTCAGACCGGTCAATTCCGAGTTTCTCCGCGCATAGTAAATATGGATCGGGCGCTGGCTTGGGATTTTCAACATCTTCGTAGCCAAGTACCACATCGACATCCAATCCGTGATGATCTACTATCGCCCGGACATATGAAATTGGTGCATTACTGGCTATCCCGAAAGGAATTCCCGCGCAGCGGCACCACCCAAAAACCTGACGCACCCCTGGACGCAAAGGCGGAACCAGCGTTCCATTTGCCATCAATTCTATCTTGAAAGCCAGTACGTCTTCGGCTCTGTCCTCATGCCCAGCTGCCTTGCACAATCTTTGCGCCAGCTGCATTGCCGTTATGCCGCTCAGCTCCTCATACGGCAATTCGGGCAAAGGACAGGCCAAAACGGCATCAAAGGCTTGCCGCCAGCCCTCGGTATGCATGGCAAAACTATCGGTAATAACACCATCAAAATCAAACAGGCAAGCGGCAATTTCCGGATCAGCCGCAAAATCCAAGCCATCGTCCAGCAGCACGTTCAAGGCGGCCTGGTGAACGCAAGGGTTGGCGGCCAGTATACCTTGCTGCCCAACAAGATATTCACCTCCGCCAGTCATATCGGTAATAACGCCACCTGCTTCCTGGGCTATCAGAACCCCGGCCGCAATATCCCAAACGTGCAAGCCCATTTCCCAAAAGAAATC
The DNA here is from genome assembly GCA_964509515.1 of uncultured Spirochaeta sp. Taxonomy (GTDB): domain Bacteria; phylum Spirochaetota; class Spirochaetia; order DSM-27196; family DSM-8902; genus Spirochaeta_B. Next base: position 2,784 of record CAZDYA010000108.1, on the reverse strand, counting down.
AACACGCCCATGAGCGACAAAACAAAGGTCCAGTGCCGCCGATCCCAGGCGGAGAACCGATCGCACCTGATATCCAAACCGGCTAAACTCAGCGATATTATCAGGCTGAATCCGGGATCTCAAATTAATGAAACCAGTCACCGCCAGGCACTGCCCCAATTCTCGTGCCTTGCTAACACCGATGGGCCTTCCGTTACAGAAAGCTCCATATCCACGCCGCGCCGTATACATATATTTTAAGGCAGGGGCGTAAACCACGGCCAATTCCGCTTTTGAGTTTTCGTAGTATGCAAGGCTAATGCAAAAAAAAGGCACTCCGTGCACGAAGTTTGTTGTGCCATCTATTGGATCAAGGATAAAAACCTTACCGGCAAGCAGATCAGTCTCACTTTCAGCTTCATCATCAAGCTGGGCGAATGACTCTTCGCCCAAATAATCAACCCCCGGTGCAATTTTACTTAGCTCCGAAAAGATGTAGTTTTCTATTTCACGATCTGCCTTGGTAACAAGGTCGGCCTCGCTTTTGTAATCGACATCCGATTCATTTAGTGATCCATGGTATTGCAAGGCAAGCTCGCCTGCCTGACGAACAATCTCCTGCATTTGTCCAAATAGTTTTTCCATGCGGCATTCTAAGCCTTCAAGATAATTCTAACAAGCACGACTTTTTAATTTGACGTTAGCAAACAATTTAATTAGGTTTATTTCATGACATTTTTAAGGAGTCAAATATGAATATTGGAATTGATCAAAAACAGGCTGGCAACATAGCCGCCGTATTAAATCAGTATCTGGCCGATCTGAAAACCTTACATGCCAAGCTTCAGAATTATCACTGGAATCTTAAAGGCTCTGCCTTCTTTGCGCTTCATGCAAAATACGAGGAGTTCTATGATCACCTGGCCGAAGAAGTAGACGAAGTGGCCGAGCGCATTTTGACCCTGGATCAACAGCCGATAGGCACCCTGAAAGGCTTTCTTGCAGCCGCCAAAATCACCGAAGCAAAGGACGAGCCAATCTCTGCCGATGATTCTGCTCGTGCTGTATTGGCTGACTTTGAGTACCTTGTAAGAGAACTGAGATCAGCTATTGAGGTTGCAGAAGAAAACAACGATCCAGGTACCGCCGATCTATTTACCGGCAGCATGACTTATTACGAAAAAAATTGCTGGATGCTTAGGGCTCAGCTTCAAAAATAATTTGATTGCCTAGCTAGCGATCTTAATGTAGCCAAATACGGGGGCCGGCCTATTAATGGTCGGCCCTTTTTTCATTCAATGCTCTTGTGTTATACAAGGGCCATGTGAATAGCATGAAATACTTGACCTTTACTCCAATTGATCTAAAATAAAGCTGTGGTATCTTTTAGCAAGGATTGGTATAAATGAGCGCTAATTTTTCGGAAGTAAATGAATTCGACCAGGCTGAGCTTATGGAGCGCCTGGAAGGCGACACCAACTTGCTTCAGATACTGGTGCAGTCTGCAATGACAACCATCCCGCAATATATTAACCAGGCAGAACAGGCCCAAGCGTCAAATGACAACGCTGCGCTAACGAAAGCGGCCCACGCCATAAAGGGAGCCGCCAGCAATATGAGTTTGCTTCGTCTGGCGGAAATCGCGGCCGCTTTGGAATCCTCATCATCGCAAAAAGAAACAAACCTGGAAATCCTGAAGGCGGCATGGCAGCAAGCATCTGAACTGCTTGGACAGCTAAAATAACTATGATATAGTTTTTTTCGGAGGCCAATCCTGAGTATGCAAACCGATCGACCTGCCGAAAATGTATTCTCCTTGACCGAGTTATTGGAAAAACTGGACGGGGATATTGAAACCTGCAAATCCATTGTTTCCTCGGCCATGCAGCGTTTCACAACATATTTTCAGGATATCCAAAAGGCCGCTAGTGCCAACAACCTGAAAACCGTCATTGAAAAAGCACATGCCATCAAGGGAGCAGCTGGCAACCTTTGTTTTTACGAACTGTATGCTGCCTCTGCAAAGCTGGAAGAAATTGCAGAGCAGAGCACTAGCGCCGAATCATGCCAAGCTGCCATTGAGCAACTCAACATAGCCTGGGATAAGCTACAGAACACTAATCTATGGGAATAATATTTGCCGCAATCGCGGCATTGCTATACGGCAGCGCGGATATGGCCGGCGGCATTGCCACACGACACAACCACGTCACATCCGTATTGGTTACCAGCCAACTCATTGGCCTGTTGATTGCTGTGCTAGCAGCCTTCCTTTTGGAATGGGCTCAAGTAAAAACAAGCGATCTGATCTGGGGTGCCGCGGCTGGGCTAACAGGCTCCTTAGGCCTGGCCTGCCTGTACCTTGGAATTGCCAGGGGCTTTGTCGCCATCACAACCCCCTTAGCCGCCGTAATCAGCGCCGCAGTTCCGGTTATGGCTGGCGTACTCTTGGGCGAAACCCCGGGGCTCTGGGCCTGGATTGGCATAACCATCGGAACCGCCGCAATTTTCATGCTTGCCTGGCAACCAAACCGGCATCCAGACAGGCAAAAATCGCTTAGCTCCCTGTTTTACGGCACCATTGCCGGGTTGGCTTTTGGGGCAGGCTTCATCCTGATATCGCGCCCCAGTCCTGATGCCGGCTTTTGGCCTATTGCCGCAGCCCGTTTGGCATCGGTTTCAACCATATTTATGATTGCAGTTGCTAGCAAACGTAAAATTCGTATATGCCGAAATAACCTGGGACTTGTGGCCGCCACCGGCACCATGGATACGGTAGCCAACATTGCCTTTGTTATTGCCACT
>CAZDYA010000107.1:0-5595 GCA_964509515.1 uncultured Spirochaeta sp. | reverse complement strand
GCATATTACTGGCCTTTGCCTTTATTTTTGTCACAGCCCGCAACCCGGTCTTAAGCGACCTGGCCTTTCCGCTGATGGCCTTGCTATTCTTTTTTGGCGGCATCGGCAGCGGCCTGCTGGCCGGCATGCCGGCCAGCCGCGTCGCCAAATCCTTCGGCGGCGGAGCCCTTTCCATGGCGCCGGCCGTCGTCCTGATCCTGATGAGCCTGAGCGTGCGCCACATTGTCGACCTTGGCGGCATCACCGACACCATCCTCCACGCCGCCGCGCAGACGATCGCCAGCAGCAACACCCTCGGCGCTGCCTTCTTCGTCTATCTGGTCACCCTCATCATGAACTTCTTCATCGGCTCGGCCAGTGCCAAGGCCTTCCTGATGATGCCCATCCTGAGCCCCCTGGCCGATCTGGTGGGCATCACCAGGCAAACAGCGGTTTTAGCCTTCGGCTTTGGCGACGGTTTCAGCAACATGCTCTATCCTTCCAACGCCCTGCTCATGATAGGCCTGGGCTTCACCATCATCAGTTTTCCGCGCTGGCTGCGCTGGACAATACCGCTGCAGTTTGTCATATTCCTGATATCGATGGCCTTTCTGGCCTTCGCCGTCAGCATTAACTTCGGGCCCTTCTAAGCCGTTATTGCCAGCCCCCAAAGGAAGAACGTATGAGCAACATTTTCGTAAACCGCACCCTGAACATGAACGGCATCAAGCTGGTCGGCTTCGATATGGACTACACCCTGGTCACCTACAATGTCCCGGTTTTCGAAGCCAAGGCCTACGAACTGGTTAAGGCCCGTCTGGTAGCCGAACACGGCTGGGACCCGGCCATAATGCAGTTTGATTTCGACCCCGATTTTATTATCCGCGGTCTGGTAATCGATACCGAGTCCGGTGATCTTCTAAAGGTCGATCGCTTCGGCTTTGTCAGACAGGCGGCTCACGGCACCCGCATGTACAGTTTTGAAGATATGCGACAGCGCTTCGGTTCAGAGGGTATTGATTTCAGCGACCCCCGCTATTACATCGTTCATACCCTGTTCTCGATCGGCGAAGGCTGCCTGTTCGCCCAGCTGGTTGATGTCCTGGACGATCACCGCCAACCGCATCCTGCTGTGCAGAACCTCAGCAACCACGATCCCGGACAACCAGATTATCGTCAGGTCTTCCGCCTCATTCGCTCTCTAACCGACGAGATTCATCAAAACGACGAGATAAAGGGCGACGTCCTGCAAAACCCACAGCGCTATATCCAACAACAGCCGGCCATCGTTCAAGCTGTTCAGGAACTGCGCCGCTGCGGCAAGCGCACCGCACTGATCACCAACTCTGATTACGAGTACAGTAAGCAGGTAATGGATTACTGCTTTAACCCCTTTCTGGATGGCCAATCATGGCACGAACTCTTTGACTTGATTGTCGTCCTGGCTGCCAAACCCGGCTACTTCCAGGGACAGAGCAAGTACCTCAAGGTTGACCCGGCTAGCGGCTGCCTGACCAATTTCTTTGGACCAATTGAGTGGGGCGGTATCTATCAGGGGGGCAACGCCCGCAGCCTGGAAAAGGATCTTGGCCTGAACTCCGGCGAAATCCTTTACCTTGGCGACCACATCCTGGGCGATGTTATCACCCTGAAAGAAGCCACCGGCTGGCGTACCGGACTTGTAATCCAGGAACTTGATGAAGAGGTCGCCACCCTGCGCGGCAAGCAACAGATTCACCGACAGATAGAAGATCTGATGCAGCAGAAAGAAGGCCTGGAAAGCCAGCTCGCCGAGCTCAAACAAGCCCACTGGCAGCCAGCTGATTTTTGTCTGAGTAGCAAGCCGGCAGATAAAAAAAAGCGCGACGAACTGCGCAGCCAGATCGCCAAACTGGATGAAAAACTGTCACAATTGATAATGGAAAGCCGACTGGGTTTTAACCCCTGCTGGGGTGAAATTATGCGGGCGGGCAACGAAATCAGCCGCTTCGCCATGCTGGTAGAACGCTATGCCTGTATCTACATGGCTGGCATCGCCAATCTGCAGCAATACTCACCCTTTCATTTCTTCCGCAGCCGCCGACGCCTAATGGCCCACGACCCCCAAGGCTGAGTCCGGCGTCCGCCGGCCAGCCAGGATCTCTTCATACAGCTCTTCCAGCCGCTTTTCATCCAGACTGGCACGCAAACCCTTGGCACCAAAAAAGGAGCGAACGTATTCACTGGCCGGCTCAAAAACCAGCTGATGCGGGGTCCCAACCTGCTCGATCTTGCCGCCATTTAACAGTACAACCCTGTCCGCCAGGGTCAGCGCCTCGCCAATGTCGTGGGTAACGAACAGAACCGTTTTCCCCAGGCGGCCATGCAGGCGTTTAAGCTCCTGCTGCAGCATCCGCCGGGTAATATCATCAACCGCCCCGAAAGGCTCATCCATCAGAATGACCGCCGGATCGGCGGCGAGCGCACGCGCCACCCCAACCCGCTGCCCCTGCCCACCGCTTAACTGACGGGGATAGCGGCGGCAAACCCCCGGCTCCAGGCCAACCAGCTCGATCAGCTCAGCCGCCCGTGCCATGCGCTGTGGCTTTGGCATACCCCGCAAACGGGGAACATACGCGACATTCTGTGCCACAGTCATATGCGGAAACAAACCAATCTGCTGTATCACATAGCCAATCGACCGCCGCAGCTCCCATGTATTCCACTCATCAATATTGCGTCCGTCAACGAATATCTCCCCGGATTCCGGCATGATCAGCCGATTGATGGTCTTTAACAGGGTCGTTTTTCCGCAGCCCGAAGCGCCAACCAGCACCACAAACTCGCCCGGCGGAATACTCAAGCTGATATCATCAAGCACCAGCTTGCCGGGCATAAACCCGGCGCACAGATGCTTTATCTCAATAGCACTCACGCTATTCGATTAAGCCCGAATCACGCAAAAAGTCTTCGGCAACCTTTTTGGGGTCCTGCTTTTCAATCTCTACCTTGAAATTAAGCTGCGACATGGTGTCGCCGTCAATCAGGCCGGCCAGGGAATCCAGCACCCCTTCAAGCTGGGGATGTTCCTCCAAAACAGCACTGCGTACCAGCGGAGCCGCGTAATAGGTAGGGAACAAGGACTGATCGTCTTCCAGAACAACAAGATCGTTCTCTTTCAAACGTGCATCGGTAGTAAAGATATTGATGGCATCTACCTGCTCCGAGGCAATCGCCGTATAACTAAAACCGATGGCAGTAAACTCAACCAAGCGGTCAAAATCCAGCTCATAGCGTTCTTCCAGGGCAGGAAAACCATCGGCCCGCTCAAAGAAATCGGCATTCGCACCAAAAACCAGCTTGTCAGCCTGCTTTGCCAGATCACTCAAACTCGAAATGCCCAACTCTTCTGCCTGGTCGCGGCGCATGGCCACACCGTAACCATTATTAAAGCCATACATCCCCAGCCATGTAATACCAAACTCTTCGGCATAGGCCGCTTTGACCGCCTTATACATTTCCAAAGGATCAGCGATAGCCTCTTTGCCCAACACCGAAAGCCAGCCGGTGCCTGTATATTCGGGATAGGCATCAATCTCGCCCCTAAGCATCGCCGGATGAATATTGGCCGTACCTCCGGCAATCCCCGGCTTGTACTGAACCTCGATATCCGTGTTTTCCTGCACCAGCAAAACCATCATTTCAGCCAGCAGATAACCCTCGGTAAAAGGCTTGCTGGCAATAACAATAGTGCCACCCTGCTCTTCTCCGCAGGACACCAGCACACCCAAGGGCAGCGCAACAAATATAAGCCCCAGCAGCAACAGGCCGCCCAGCCTTCCCATTTTGACTAAAGGCCCAAACGCCTTAGCTTTCGCATTGAATTCCATGCAGATACCTTCCTTTCGGCCAGCCCATACATACGCTGCCGGATTGTTTTCTCTATCAAGTTTAATATTCCGTCTGCCGTGATTGCAAACAGTGCCACCAAAATACTGCCGGCAATCGTCAATTCCCAGTTATAGGTTGAAATCCCACGCCAGATAACCACCCCCAGGCCGCCAGCACCAATAAAAGACGCAATCCCGCCAAGTGCGATGGTCATAACCACCGCCGTGCGGAAGCCGGCAATCATCACCGGCAAGGCCAGCGGCAGCCTGATGCGCAGAAGCAGCTGCAAGGGTGTACTACCCATACCAACCGCCGCCTCGATCACGCCGGCATTAACCTCCCGCAGCCCAACATAGGTATTGCGAATCAGTGGCAGCATGCCGTACGCCGAGATAGCAATAATGGCACTGGTATTCCCGATGCCGGTAACAAAGATTAAAGAGCCAAATAAGGCAATGGAAGGGATGGTATAAATAACATTGGTCACAGCCAGCCCGACAGAGGCCAGACGACGACTGTAAGTCATCGCCGTCCCCAGCCCCACCCCGACCACCGTCAAAAGCAGAACCGAAATCCCCGTCAGGTATACATGCTGCCACAGCAATTCCAAAAACAAATCAGAGCGCTCAATGTAAATGCCCAGCAATGACTGCAAACCCTCAAACAATCGCATTCACCAATCCTACACAATCATATTAAAGATAATCAAGCTTGAGGAGGGCCCATCATCAGCGTGGCTGATCGCCCGCGCGCTACGGGCTGGGCCCTGCGCTCTACTTTCTGAGCGTGGCCTCAATTCCTTCTTCAAGGCTGCAAACCGGCTTGTAGCCGTGTGCCAGCGCCAGTGAAATATCGTGGTAATATACACTCTTAGCCATGCCATCGACAATGTCAGTCGTCAGCAAGGGGGTAAAGCGAAACACCTTGCCAAAGAATTCACTGATGCGTGCCAGCCCAATAGCCACCGCATAGGGCACATGGATGATGCGCTTATTCTTGCCGATCTTTTCACGCAATATCATCAGGATAGAATGAAAGGTTACCGGTTCACCATCAGAAACAAGATAGCACCTGACGCCCGGCGCTTGCTTCTGCCCAACTTCACTTGCTGCCAAATCGACCATGGCAGCGGCCAGGTTTTTAACATAGCAAAGCGGAAAATAGTTTTTGGTATCACCGATCAGCGCCAGGGTTTTGCTGCGCATCTTGTCAAAAAGAATGTAAGAGCTGGTAATGGGATTCATGCGCGGACCAAAGAAGGGCGGCGGCCGCAAGATTATGCAATCAATCTTGCCTTCTGCCAGGGCAGCGATACGGTTTTCCGCCTCCAGCTTGGTACGTCCATAAAGGGTTGCCGGTCGGCATTCGGTCTGCTCATTCATCGGATTCTCAGGGGTTCCAACCGGACCCATCGCCGCCATGGAACTGGGGAAAATGAATTTTTCGGCTTTCTTCTCTATTGCCAGCTGGCAAATTGCTTCGGCACTTTCAACGTTCAAGGCCCAATACTCCTGCGCTGTTACCTTGGCCTTGCCCAAATAAGCCGGCAAATGATAAACCCAATCGCCTGGTTCAATATGGGGGGCGACGGTTTCCGGATTCATTACGTCACATGGGGCAACAGAAACACCAAGTCCTTCAAGAAAACTGCTGTCGCAACCCTCACGATCGAGGCACAGCACAGGGATTTTTTTATCCAGCAAATGCTCAATCAAATGTGTACCTAAAAACCCTGCTCCGCCAATT
>CAZDYA010000106.1:0-5636 GCA_964509515.1 uncultured Spirochaeta sp. | reverse complement strand
AGGTAGAGCCGGGCATGTTGGTGCAGGTCAAACCCGGTCATCGGGTACCGCTGGATGGGGTTGTGATTCGCGGTAGCAGCACGGTTGATCAGTCCAGCATTACCGGCGAATCCATGCCGGTCACCAAACAGGCAGGTGACGACGCCTTGGCAGGAACCATTAACCAGGAAGGCGAATTTGTAGTGCGTGTTACCAAACGCAGCGGGGAATCGACTATCGCCAAGGTAATCGAGCTGGTAGAGAATGCCCGTGAGCAGCAAGCCCATACAGAACGTTTTCTTGAACGCTTTGAGCAATACTATGCCATCGGGGTGATCGCGGCCACAATAGCGGCCGGCACCATCCCATCCCTTTTGTTCGGTGCCGATTGGGGGCCAACGGTTTACCGCGCGATCACGTTAATGGTAGCCGCCAGCCCCTGCGCCCTGATTATCAGCACGCCAGCGTCAATCCTGTCGGCCATCGGCAATGGCGCCCGCCGCGGGATATTATTCAAAGGCGGGGTGCATGTTGAACAGGCCGCCGGTATTCAGGCGATAGCCTTTGACAAGACGGGGACCCTGACCGAAGGACGTCCGGTGGTGCAGGAGGTCGTCGCCATGGGCGACCTGGGGACGAATGATATTGTGGCCGCGGCGGCGGCCCTGGAAAGCCGCAGCGAACATGTCATTGCCAGAGCCGTGCTGGAATACGCCGAGCAAAACCAGGTTGCCTGGTCACAGCCGGACGACTTCAAGAGCCGATCTGGCCTTGGCGTACAGGGCTCGGTTAATGGTCAGCAGCTGCTGCTGGGCAGCCCATCCATGTTGCAGGAAAATAAAGAGAACGTTACCGATTTTACCAGCGTGCAGGCCGAGATTGAACGCCTGGAGCAGGAAATCAAGACCGTCATTGTTCTGGCCAGGGCGAATGGCTCACAATGGCAAGTGCTTGGTTTGATTACGCTAATCGACCGCCTGCGGCAGGGGGTGCCGGCCATGGTCAAGCAATTGCGTCAGGCAGGCATCAAGCACGTTGTCATGCTGACCGGCGATAACCGGACGGCCGCCAGGGCCATCGCCAACGAGGCCGGGATTGACGAAGTTTTTCCAGAGCTGCTGCCGGAGCACAAACTGGACGCGGTTCGGCGTATCGAGGAAAAGTTCGGGCCAACGGCAATGATTGGCGATGGGGTGAATGATGCGCCGGCGCTGGCAGGTGCCAGACTCGGCATCGCCATGGGAGCGGCCGGCACCGATGTGGCCCTGGAAACCGCTGATATCGTGCTGCTATCCGACGACATCACCAGGATTCCATATTTGATAGCGCTTAGCCGAGCTACCCGAAGAACCCTGATAACCAATATCAGCATTGCCTTGGGTTTGATTGCCCTTATGATTACCGGCATCTATCTGATTGATTTACCCCTGCCACTGGCGGTTATCGGCCACGAAGGAGGGACCGTGCTGGTTTCATTAAATGGTATCCGCTTGTTGCTGTTCAAACATAAAACTGGTAATTTCCATTTATCATGAAAAAAATCCTGATAGCCGGAATATTGCTTATTGCCTCAATAATTGTTGCTACAGTAAGCTTGGCGGCCCTTCTGCTTTACAGCAGCCCTTCCCTGCACCTGGAAGACAAGATTGTTACCATCAAGCCCGGGCAAGGAACCCGCTCCATTACCCGCATGCTGGAAGCCGAGGGGGTGATCCATAACGGACTGGCCCTGGAGATCTACGCCAGACTGGCCGGCGTTGATACCGGCCTGCAGGCTGGGCGCTATATTGTCCATCCGGGAATGCCGGCTATCGAAATACTAAAGAAAATACGCTCTGGTGATGCCGTGTTTGATCATATCCGCGTCACCGTCCCGGAGGGCTGGACCATTGCCGATATTGACAGGCACCTGTCAGCAATTGGCCTGTGGTTGCCAAAAACCTTTAGCGATGCCGCTTTCAACTACAAAGTGGACACCAGTCGTTTTCCGCTATTGGCCGATATCCCCGAGGGGATTTCCATAGAAGGCTATCTGTTTCCCGAAACCTATTATGTGCTGGCCGAAACAAGCCCGATTGAACTGATAGAGAAGATGCTCACCGAATTGCACAAGCAACTGCCCACGGACATCAATCAAGCTGCCCTGGGACTGGGCAAAAATTTGCACCAGATTTTAACCCTGGCTTCTATTGTTCAGAAAGAAAGCCCCAAGGGCGACGAAAACATGATTGCCGGTGTTTTTTGGAACAGACTGAATCAGCGCATCCGTCTGGAATCCGACGCTACCGTCAATTACGTGCTGGGGACCAAAAAACTGCAACCCACCTTTGCCGACACCGAGGTTCAGCACCCTTACAACACCTACCGGAATTACGGTCTGCCCCCTGGACCTATTGGCAACCCTGGCTTAACAGCAATAATGGCATCACTAAATCCAGTTGAACATGAATTCATTTTCTTTTTGCACAAGCCAAGCAGGGAAACTGTGTTTAGCCGTAGCTATGCGGAGCACCTGCGGGCCAAAGCGAGATATCTGGATTAAGGGGATTAACTGAAAATCAGGCGACGGCCGAAACCAGGGTGCCGGTATCGCCCAGACCCAGGCCCCAGGAGGTGCCATACCCGACCTGTCCAAGGCTGGCGGCGGCGGCATCTATCTGGCGCTCGTAGTTTTCTATCATTACATCGATGGCTTCTTCGCTACGGGGGGTTGCCGTGCTGGTTGTGGAATCAGCCTTCATTTTATGCAAGCGGTCAATCAGGACATCCAGCATGCGCAATTTGTAAAGTGGATACCCTTCGCCCTCGCGTGCGCTTGGCACGCCCTGCACATACTTGAAGCGCATATAGGTGCCGCTGGCCAAGGGTAAGCTAACAGGGCCAGGGCCATTCTGAGCACGTACTAGCGTTGAAAGCTGTACTGTCGGGCTGGCAGAGGCGCGAGTTTGTAAGATGGTATTTTGATTCGTTACCGTTTCCACCTTACTATTATCGGCGGAGAGAAAAAAAGTATTAGGAGATTTTACATGCGCCTGTCGAGCCGCCTGGCTGCCTGGCTGCCTAGCCGCCTGGCGGGTACGCCTTTTTGCTTAGCGAGTGCGCCTTTCCAGCTCGTTTTGGTACTCGATGCAGTACATGGCATAAGGAATGGCCTCCAGCCTCTCTCGAGGAATTGGCTTACCTGTTCCCAGACAAACGCCGTAATGGCTGTTCTTGATCCGGCTGAGCGCGGCTTCAATCTGCCGCAGTCTTTTTACTTCCTGCGAACCTAGTGTGCTAAGTGTTCTTTTATCAATATCGGTGCTGGCGATGTCGGCAATATCCTTGCCTTCTCCAGTACGAATAATGTCGTCAAAATCCTTGTTTTCGGCAGCCAGATTTTCCAGAATCTCGTTCTTCATTTCCAGCAAGCGTTCCCGCATTCGTTCAGTAAACTCTTTATCCATACCGATGCACCCCAACAAAAAAGATTGTGCAACCATGCCGAAAAGCCGTCAAAATGTCAACAAGATTCCATGATTTTTCGCAAACCTACGCAGCCTAAATCGCCTGGCGCTTGACACAGCGCTATAGTCTCTTTAATCTTCAAAAAAGCTCTACAATCCAGGAGGAAATGTGGCCAAAGAAGAAGCCATCGAAGTTGATGGCGTGGTAAAGGAATCATTACCGAATACGATGTTTCGCGTTGAACTAAAAAACGGACACGTTATTCTGACACATCTAAGCGGTAAAATGCGAAAACATTATATTCGTATAGTACCTGGCGACAAGGTAAAAGTCGCACTATCACCATACGACCTGACGAGAGGGCGTATTATTTATCGGGAACGCTGACGTACTGCAACCCAGGTTGCACCATCTCCGCCTTCACCCCTTTTAGGAATTCCGGTCTCACCTGCTAACTCATGCTTCTCCAGAAATTTTCTGACTTCGGTGCGTAGAAGGCCTGAACTGCCGTCGTGGTTACCCTTTCCATGGACGATCAGCACCTTGCGCTTGCCATTCGCAGCTGATTGGCGCAAAAAACGGTCAACTGCCGACAAGGCCTCTTCCAGCTTCATCGCATGCAGATCCAATTCGTCTTCAACCGGCAGGCGCCTGGCAGCAATCTTGTGAACTGCTGCTTGTGCATCGCCGTTATCAGTGTCATCAAAACACTTTGCAATAATATCTTCTGAATAGGAATGCTTCTGTTCCCAGGCTGTAAGAATACTACCAAAGTCATTCATAAAGGCCCCCTGCTATTTCATTGAATATACTGCTATCTGGTCCCTTTTTACCCAGGCGCGTACGCCGGGACCGGTTTCTATCAGCACGAAATTTCCGGCAATATCCAGCATCCACACGGCTGTTCCGGATGCCAGATCCATCCATGGCTCCACCTCTTCTGCCGGAATCTTGTAGATATCAGTAACGCCGGCATTGGATTCACCTGAGCCCACCAATACCCCGGCCATACGACCTTCCTGATAAGCAAAACGCATGGCAGCGCCAAAGGTTACGCCAAAAAGGATACCAAGGCTTAAAACCACAACCAACATCCCTCCCATCCTGCGGACCCGAAAGAACAGCCATAGCGCCGACATCGCCAGCAGACAAAGCATAGCAAGGGATGAAAATGATTGCGCGCCTGTGTCCGGAGGAAGTCCAATCTGGGAATCAAGCTCCAGAGTGTTCTCTGCCCATTCAAGGGCTTGCCTGATCTGCTTGTCACCAGGACGCATTACAACGGCCCGGCGAAAAAAATGGACGGCCTCGGCTGGACTATCGTTCCAGTACGCAGCAATTCCAGCATTGTACCAAAGACCAGGAACATAAGGGTATTCTTCTTTTAACTCAAGAAACAAATCATTAGCCTGGCCGTAATCCTGCCGGTCGAAAGCTTCCATTGCCACTGATAGTTTTTCCTGGGGAATATCGGTATAGGGCTCAGCCGCCGGCAGACAGACAAGCATGACAGTCAAAACAATCCAGATTGCCCGCCCGCTGCGGGAGCTAATCAGGCGTCGAAAGGCGACCCCCAGTATGACCGGAAGCCCCCACAAAAAAACCAGCCAGCTAGAGGACAATCCGGTGGCGTAGCCAAGGCCCAGTTGCTCACGGGTCATCATCCCCAGCTGACTGCTCTCCTGCCGCCCGCCGCCTAGCGGAACCGGCAGGACTTTCAGCACAATGTGCCGCTGCGGATACTGATACAGTTCATTTTCGCTGGGGGAATACCATACCATTCCGGGAATATCCAGCTGAAAGGTGCCAACATCACGGGTACTAAGACGATAGACCCTGGTTCTTACACCCGAATATCCGTCCTCGCCCGGCACTATTCGCTCATTGTCTTCGGAGCCGGTAACCAACAGATTTTCAACCTGGGGAACCGGAAACTGAATGTAAGGCAGATTGCCGTTTCCCTCGATACGCATTCTGACTTCCAGGCTTTCTCCCTGAAATACTTCCCTTGGCTGGACTGCCGTTGAATAGATAAAGTCCCCTACCGCACCACTAGAGGATATCTGAAGCGGCGCCTCCGAGACTGTCAATTCACGCGACGGCACCTCCAACTTGGTCTGACCCATCTCCAAAACCGCCGCAGGGATGCGATAAGTACCGCTGCTGGCAGGAGTAATCAGATAAGCCATGACCGGCACACTGTATACGAC
>CAZDYA010000105.1:0-5665 GCA_964509515.1 uncultured Spirochaeta sp. | reverse complement strand
GAAACCAGGGCCATGTTATCGGCAACCCGCCCATTGATATCCAGAACACCGGAAACAACCGTCGCATCTTCCGGCGATGACAGGTGGATATCCGGCGAGGTATTATCAATGTTTACAAGGGTAAAATACTGTCCCATGATTCCGTAACTATCATAAGCACGTACCTGCAGGGCATTGGTTCCATCCGTGTAGACAGTTGTATCAAGATCATAGGTCCAGAAATCCCCACCTTCAGCCCGCTGAAAGGTATTGCCGTTATCCATGCTGACCCAAACTTCACTTACACCGTTCTCGTCAAAGACAGTTCCTTCCAGCTTGATCACGCCGCGGTTGGTTTCTTCCACAGAAGGCGCCGCCAAAAGTATGTCCGGCTCGGCCAAACTGACGAAAAACTCCTGGGTGCTGACATCGCCCCTCAGGCCATAGTTATCTACCGCATAGATCTCTATTACATGCTCATTATCAATCATGGTTTCCAGAGGGATATCAATGGAAAAACTGCTACCACGAACAGCTCTTTCCTCGACCTCTGCCCCCTCAGCCAGCTCAGGCGCAATAGCCACTCGCTGAAATGGTTCACTATCAATCCGCCAGAAAATATCCTTGACACCATCATCATCAAATACCATACCAGAGATCGAGAAATCCTCTGTCAGTACAGCCTCGGCTGGTGGCAGCTGAATGTCTACGACCGGCAAATCCTGCGAAATATCAACCATCGCCGGCGGGGTCACATCAATTGTGTTGCCTGCTGCATCCACTGCCCGAAAAATCACCGGCACCGAGTTAACGTATTCCATGATGTCCGCGCCCTCCGGCACGGGGGCCGCATTCGGCCCGCCAAGTTCCTGACGGGTAAAATCCACCCGGTGATGCAGGCGGGCACCAGCCGGCAGATCAACAAAGTTTTGACCATCCAGGCTATAGCTTAACTTTTCTATCGGAGACCGGCTGGCAATATCGGCGATCACGCTGGTCAAACCATTTACCGCATCGGTTTCAACTGGCGAGACAAAGCTAAACTCCGGCAATTCAGGATCATAGTAAACCGGAATCCACTGCTCGGCAGTCTGCCCAAAAACATCCCTGGCTCTTACAAAAAGGTGAATTGGCCCGGCCTGCTGCTCCAAAAGCGAAACCTCTGTCGAGAAGCTGCCATCAGGGTTAACCGTCACTGGCTGCCAATCCCCGCCAAAAGACATCTTCCATTCAAGCGAAGCCAGCTCGACAGCGTCACTGACTGTACCGGCCAGCGGCACCGCTTCGGCATCAAAACGCCCCTCAAAGGGTTGGCTTATCTCCAGCTGCGGCGGCGCATAATCCACCACAACGCGGTAATCATCGGTTTTGTAACTCAAACCATCAACAGTTGTCACTGTCATCGAGAAAGATGGAATTACCCCCTGGGCTATCGGCGTAACATATACCAGATTACCTTCATTGGTGATCTGCAGCTGTAGCTCTCCGCCCTGCTGCTGAACAGTCTCTATCGGCCGTCCCTGGAAATATCCAACCAGCACATCCTGGGTGCCAAACCGGATTTCCTGCCCATCAATGCGCTGATCATTAAAAATCACTGTGTTGGCATGGGCCGGTGCGCTGGCAATGGACATGGCAAAAAATACGCTCTCAAATACCGCCCTGTTTCCATCCTCATCGATGGCCTCGATTTCCAGGCGATGCTCGCCAAAAGCCAGATCATTCGGCAACTTGATCTCAAAATCCTGCTGTAACCCGGCGCCATCGGCGGCCCGCGTTTTCACGCCAGCAAAGGCCCCGCCATCAATCTTGTATTGCACTACATCGAGCCGCTCGGCATTGCGCACCCGGCCAGTCAAGGTAGTTTGCTCTCCCAGTGCTACCGGAAAGCCCACGCCGGCAAAGCCACCGGCCCCCAGGCTACTCAACTGAATGGCCATCGCCGGTGAAGCAAGGATTACCTTAACGCTGGCGGTAGCACCGCCTTCGCCACGGCTGACCGAGCGCAGCTGCACATCGTGTTCACCAGGGCTTAAGCCCTCCAAATCGACCAAAAAGGCCTGATTATGCACCCGTTCATCAAACTCGGCCAATTTCTTGAAAGCCCCGCCGTCAACCGAAACCTCTAGCCTGGTGCTTCCATCAATATCACGGATAATACCGCCAACCTGCGGCCTGCCAGCCGAAACCGCACCCTTGCCGGGATATAGCACGTCAAGCGCTGCCCGCGGCCGGCGCTCACCCGCTGCCGGCTGAGCCTCATGCGGCAGGGTATTAAATACCTTGCGGGCAACACCAACATTGCCGTGTACATCAAAAACCCGCACGACCGTTGCCAGGCCGCCATCAGCCAACTCGGTCAAAGCCGCCCTTACCGAAAAAGTCAACTCATCACCGCTACCTTCCAGCGGCAATGCCTTAAAAGTTACCCCGCCATCGGATGAAAACTCAGCCTTGGCAATGCCCGAATCGCTGCTAACTGTTCCCTGCACCGTCAGGCTGGCCCCGCTGGCATCCTGGGTTTCAGGCGCTGTAATTGCAACCTCCGGCAGCGTGGAATCGGACTCAAAGCGATATGGCCCGGCTTCCAGGGCAATGCCTTCGGCGGTTTCCGCCCGGATAAAAACGTTTTCCGCAACCCCATCGCCGCTGGCAACTATACGAAAATAGCCCTGCGCGCCGCCTTCGGCAGTTTCAAGCGTCAGAAAACCCGGAGAAGGTTCAAGCCGCAACCGGTTTACGGCCTCCGCACCGCTGCCGCCGCTTAAGCCGAGCACGCGGCCATAAACCGCCCCGTCCGGACGAACGCGCACAATACCGGCATCATCCAGCGAGCCATCCACAAAAAGTATCCTCGGTTCACCTTCCACCCGGCGGGTGTCCCTGTAATACAGCTGGGTCGGCAACTCGATGCGTGTACCAAAGGAGTCCTCGGCTATTATTTCAATATTCTGCATGCCGAACAAATCGGCGGTCGGCAATTCAAATTCGAAAGGCGTCTTGCCAGCGTCATCGGTCTTACCCGTCTTGACCCGCAAATCCAGGGAGCCAACCTTGGCTTGTACTGAACGTATATCGGTACCGCTGATAACAGAGCCGCGCAAAACCGCGGTTTTCAAACGGTCATACTCCATGCCGGCTGCAAAGGGGCTACTCTTGCCGTCTTCATAGGCCAG
Organism: uncultured Spirochaeta sp.; assembly: GCA_964509515.1. Classification (GTDB taxonomy): domain Bacteria; phylum Spirochaetota; class Spirochaetia; order DSM-27196; family DSM-8902; genus Spirochaeta_B. Next base: position 2,510 of record CAZDYA010000105.1, on the reverse strand, counting down.
GGTCTGCACTTCAATACCGGGTGTCGGCGCCCGGCGGGTAAACCTGATTCGGGTCTCATCACCAAGAATACCCATTTCGTCTTTCGGCCTGATCCGCAAGTCCGCTGCACCGGGTTCAAGATCGCTCAAAGGAATACGAAAAGCCGGAAAGGCCGGGAATTCCTGAGGTTCTTCACCCAGGCCTTCAACCACAACCGACTGGGCATAATGAACCCCGGTTACAAAACCGTAGATATTGGCATCGGCATCCAGGGTTGGCCTTTCTTCAAAGCCTGAGGGGGTAACGATATTAAGGACGGGTTTGGCCCCTTCCTTGACATTGAACAAGCGATAGCGCAAGCGCGATTCGTTTCCGCTGCTGTCAACCGCAAAAAACTCAATATTCGCCCAGCGGCCGCCAAGCTCACGAACATCAACCTCCATGGACCAGTATGAATCGCCTGGAACAAGCTGGATATCATATTCTTCTTTCTCGAATTCATACCAAAAGCGGTCAATTCCTACATCATCATTAATAGTCCCAACAACGCGAACAACCCCATGTGCGGGGCTTTCTTCTGCTGGAGAAATCACAACGATGTCAGGGCTTTTGTTATCAACAAAGAACAGAAAGGGCTGATCGGTTTCTGTTCCGGTGGTATCGCGGGCACGAACAAAATAAATATGAGGCCCATCCTCCATCCGGTCAGTCCGCTCGGTAAAATCAAAGGTATAATAGTTTTCCTTGCGATTGAACTTGGCCTTTAGCTCTTCAAAGGTTTCCCCGCCATCCCGGCTCAGCATTATTGATTCAATACCGTTGATATCCGAAGAACGACCTTCGAACTTCACCCGCCCGTTTACGATATCACCGGTGGCATGACTGGTAATCATAACCTCTGGCGGGGCGGTATCCAGAATAAAAGCAGTTGTAAATTCCCTGCCCTGAACACCATTGACATCGGTTGCCCGCACCCCAATCGTATGCTGACCGTCGCCAATCTCTTCGGCTGGAATATAATAACGCCAATAATCACTGCCCTCGGCAATATCCCAGGCCCCATCCTTGTGACGCACCTCAACGAAATCGACCGCATCATCATCAATAGCAATACCGACCAGATTCAGGTTACCACGGACAATCTGCCCATCTTCCGGGAAAACAGTCCGCACCGTTGCCAAATCCGATTCAGGATCAATCGTAATATTAAAAGGACCCTCAAATGAGCGATTACCCGCATGGTCATCGGTACGTATTATCAGGTTATAGGTTCCCGGTTTTTTATCGGTTATATCGAATTCATGGCGCCAGTGTTCCCGGCCCTCAACCTCTTGCCATGCGTCTTCCGGTGTGCCGCGTCCAAAAGCTGCTGCCACAGCCAAAAACAAAAAAATTCCAAAGAACACCAAGCGTTTTACTGAATACATATACCAACCCCTTTCTTACTTATCTAAGGTATTATATGCTTAATATCGACATCTGCCAATAATCTGTTAACGGCAGCATTTGATAATAGGAGGTTCACCATGAATAATCGCCTTCGCGTCATACTGGCGGCAGCCGCCGCCATCATTCTTGTTTTTGCCGCCACGCTACTTATATCCAACAGCAACAGCAAAACCCTGCGGGTTGCAATTCACGCTGACGAAAGCCAATACGCCGCAATTTCCACTGTTCTGGAAAGCTGGATAAAAGACTTCCCCGATAACTCGATAAATATCACATATTATGCCAGCGATGAAGAGTTGCTGAAAGGCGTCGGCCGTAACGCCAACAAGACTGACATCATTATAATAGCAGCCGGCCACGCCTTCGCTCAGCTTTCCGGCAACCTGCAGGCCATCAATAGCTCGGTCATTTCGCAGATGGAAAACCTGGCCTACCCCCCCCAGGCAATCGCACCATTTTCCAGCCAGGAAAAATTACTGGCCATACCAATCGCCTGGGTACCCAATGTAATGCTCCTTTCCAAAAAAACCTATAGTTCCGGCAACCTTCCGGAATCATGGCCAGCCCTGCTCGATACCTTGCGCGAGGCCCGCAAACTGCCCGGACAACCACTTATCGCCCCCGGCAGCTCTACCGGCACCCTCTTCGACCTGATGGCCTCAATCTATCTGAACCGTCCAGCTGACAAGCTTAACGAACTAATCTTGCTGGAACCTTCAGAATGGCAAAATCAAGCTGCCTTCAGCAATGCCATCAAGGAAATGCGCAGCATAACAGACGCCAATATCATCCCGCGCGTAATACTTGAATACAAAGCTCAGGACACCATCTCCAGACTTATCAACGGCCAAACTGGAATAGTCTTCGGCCCCGCCTCGCTATCCAGCTACATCCCCCAGGAACAGGCAACGGTCATCTCGCTCTCGGGCATCCCGCTGCGCAGCCCACAACCACCGCTGACCATCGGCACCTTGCTTGGAGCAGGCATCACAGGCAAAGGCCTACGCAAAGACATCGCCCGCTCGCTAATGGCTTACCTCAATACCGCCCCCGCCCAGGAAAACATCGCCATGGCCTCATC
>CAZDYA010000104.1:0-5675 GCA_964509515.1 uncultured Spirochaeta sp. | reverse complement strand
CCTCTTCCACCCCGTTGATTTGCCTGATTCCATTGCAGAACCTGACGAGGTCGTAATTGCGCGGCATCTTTATCTGGTAACACATCTGATATTGCTGGCCAGAGAACTGCATGTCGAGCTCTTCTTCGCGCAGAACAAGTTTGTCCGTGAACAAGAAATCAAAAAGTTGCTGGTTAAAGCCCTCAACCGCAAGATAGCTATCCTGACTATTGTCTTTGTTGACAAAAACCACTTCCAGGCGGCGCAGAACCATGGGCTGAATCACCTTTTTTTCCAGGCGCGTTATTACGGCCAGCGTAAATACAACCAGCACTACCGCCAGCAGCGATACGGCATACATTCCAGCGCCTACGGTCAGACCAAGCCCTGCGGCCACCCACAGACTGGCAGCCGTGGTAATGCCCTTGATGCTGCCGCGCAGGCGGAGAATGGCGCCGCCGCCGATAAAACCAATACCGGATACAACTTGAGCTGCGATCCGCCCCGGGTCGGCCTGTGATTCAGGAAATTGCCAGGAAATCGCGGCCGACAAGACCATCATTAATGCGGCGCCCATACAAATAAGCATATGGGTTCGCAATCCGGCGGGCTGACCGTGACGCTCCCTTTCCCAGCCTATCATCCCGCCAAAAACCAGCGCCATAAACAAGCGTAGCCCGGCCTCCAGGAAAAACTCCATAGCCTGCATTTCAGGATGCATTATTCGCTGGGATAATGCCAATAGTGTTCCACTCATATTAATGAACCCTCGCTTCTTCCAGGGTTTCTTCGATATCACCGGCAACAGTTATTTCACATGGGGTAACGTGCCATATTTCTTTGGCGTATTCGGCTATCGTTCTATCAGAACTGAATTTTCCTGCCCTAGCAATATTTAATATTGCCATTCTTGCCCATCCTGCAGGGTCAGAATACAGCTTCTCTATCTTTTGTTGTGCATCAGAGTATGCCGGCAGATCCGCCAGATGCATATATTGATCCCCGTTTTCCAGCAGCATGGCCTTGATTGGCTCAAACAGGCCCGGTTCTCCAAAATTGAAGTGACCGGAAAAAAGCAAATCCAGCGCCTCGGCGATCTCGGGATAGTCCTCATAATACTTGTGGGGGCTGTACTCCGGACGGAGCCTGGCTACTTCGTCGGACGTCAGTCCGAAGATTACGCAATTTTCTTTTCCGACTTCTTCCTGAATCTCGATGTTGGCCCCATCTAGGGTTCCAAGGGTAATCGCTCCGTTGGCCATAAACTTCATGTTGCCGGTTCCAGATGCCTCTGTTCCCGCTGTTGATATCTGCTCGGATACATCGGTTGCCGGAATAATTTTTTCTGCCAGGCTCACACGGTAATTGGGCAGAAAATGAACTTTCAGATAATCCCTGACACTTGGGTCACTATTTACTACCCGGCTGATATTACCAATCAGCTTGATAATCAACTTGGCCATCTTGTATCCAGGGGCTGCCTTTCCACTAAACAAAAAGGTCCTTGGCGTCATTTGTTGTCCTCTGCGCAAACGATTATACAGGATAATAATATGCAATGCGTTTAGAAGCTGCCGCTTGTATTCATGAATGCGCTTTACCTGGACATCAAACATTGTATCTACATTCAGCTTGATGCCTGACTCGCGCAGCACTGTCCTGGCCAGCCTTTGCTTACACAGCTGCTTGACCGCAAGGAACTCATGCTGAAAGGCAGCATCGTCCGCCATTTTCTCCAGCTGACGCATACTGGAGAAATCCTTGATCCAGGCATCCCCAATAGCAGAGGTAATCAGTTTGCTTAATTCCGGGTTGGCCTTCAATAAAAAGCGGCGCTGGGTAATGCCGTTCGTCTTGTTGTTGAATCGCTCAGGGAATAACTGGGCAAACTCGGGCACCAGGCGGCTGCGCAGAAGATCGGTATGCAAGGCGGCCACCCCATTGGTCGAGTGCGAACCTACAATGGAGAGGTAGGCCATTCTGACTTGCTTGACGCTGCCCTCCTCGATCAAGCTCATTCTACGGAGTTTTTCCGGCTGGCCGGGAAAGGCAATCGCCACCTGCTGCAGGAAATCATGATTTATCGTGTAAATAATCTGCAGATGCCGCGGCAGCAGTTTTTCAAGCATGTGCACTGACCATTTTTCCAGGGCCTCCGGCATCAGGGTGTGGTTGGTATAACCGAGTGTGCGGACGGTTATGTCCCAAGCGTCATTCCAGCTGACCCCTTCGACATCCACCAACAGGCGCATGAGCTCCGGCACTGCCAGCGAAGGATGTGTATCATTAAGTTGAATGGCGGCTTTATCTGGCAGCTCTTTCCACGGGCGGCCGCTCTTCTTGAAACGCCGAAGGATGTCCCAAAGGGAGCAAGCTACAAACAAGTACTGCTGCTTAAGCCTTAACTCCTTGCCCAGATACAGGGTATCGTTAGGATACAAAACCTTGGTCAGGTTTTCGGCCGCAACCTTGTCGCCTACCGCTTCGACATATTCCCCTTCATTAAAACGCTGAAAATCGAACTCCTCGCCTGAGCGGGCGCTCCACAGACGCAGGGTATTAACGGTTTTACCTCCATAGCCTACGATAGGCATGTCATAGGCAACCCCGCGAACCTCTTCTGTATCTATCCAACGGTGAACAAGCCGGCCATGCTCTTCTACGGTGATGACGTGACCGCCAAAATGAACCGGCACCGAAATATCAGGCCGCTCAATCTCCCATGGATTACCATAACGCAGCCAGTCGTCCGGATGCTCTATCTGATAACCCTGTTCTATCCCCTGGCGGAAAATTCCAAAATCATATCGCAGGCCATATCCGAAGGCCGGCAAATCCATGGTCGCCATGGAATCAAGAAAACAGGCCGCCAACCTGCCCAAACCGCCATTGCCCAGGCCGGCATCGATTTCCTGCTCACGGATTTCTTCCCAATCATATCCAAGTTGGGTAACCGCCTTCCGTATTTCCTCATCCATTCCCATGTTGATGGCATTGCTGCCCATCGCCCGACCCATCAGGAATTCCAGCGAGAGGTAATAAACACGCTTGACATCCTTGTCATGATGAGTCCTTTGGGTCTGCAGCCATTGGCCGATTAGCCTGTCGCGAACAGTATAGGCCAAAGCCATAAAGCGCTTGCGCTCATCGCTGGTGTAGCGATCAACCGCCAAGGTGTATGTCAGGTGTTCCGCAAAACCGATTTGTATTGATTCGCAGTCCCTGCCCCTTCTGGTATTTTTCGGTTTGATCTGTTCGCTCATATACAGACTCCTTATATTCCAAAGCATAACCGAAATTCCGAACTCATTCCAATCCATCATGCTATTTCCCTTTCACATTATTCATGTGCTATACTCCATAAAGGAGGAAAGCATGACGGGTGAATTCTACATTTGTGTTCATAGCCAATTCGGGCCAACCTATCAGTTTCGTCTATTTGAAAACCAAATCTGCTACCATTTTTCAACACTAAATGACCGTCTGCCCAAGGACTCCCTTCCATCACTGGAATACCAGCCAAACGAGAAAGAAATCGAGGCATTCTGGACAGCGGTTGAATCACTGAACATCGAAACCTGGGAAAAAGAATACCATAACCCTGATATCCCCAAGGGACCGCAATGGGAAGTCTGCATGAAGTACAATGGCAAATCTCAGATCAGTAACGGAATAGCTGCTTTTCCAGGCAGTCCACACCCCGCATATTCACAGGATTTCATACACTTGATAAATGCTATCCGTGAAATTCTTAACTGGATGCCCTTCGGCTAAATGCATTAACCAGGAGTTCAACATGATTCTTCGACCACTACCTGATCCGGTAAAAAGCCACCTTGCACGCATACCCGAAGACGGCATTGATATTTTCCTGTTAAACGGCGGGAGCCTTCGGGGCGTAATAGTAAATGGCACCCGCCTGGTGCACCAGGCCCGCAGCAACCACGGACTATCACCGCTGGAAACTACCATACTGGGAAAAGCCCTGTTAAGCGGCGCCCTGCATTCTGCAAGCCTGAAAGGTAAGGACCGGGTCTCCATGAAGATTCACTGCGACGGCCCAGCCGGCGGCCTGTCAATCGAAACCAATGTATTGGGTGAAATACGGGGCTATATTCAAAATCACATTGAAAGGCAGCACATTCAGGAAGTCCCCGCAGGCGGCGGCGCAGCCCCGGGAGCAAGCTACCGGGCTGCGCTGGAAAAAATCAGTGATAGCCTGATAGGCAGCGGCTCACTGACTGTCACGCGTTTTCCGGAAGGCAGCAGGGAGCCATCCACCAGCTCCGTGGCTTTTCCGGCCAGCACCATCGACGCGATCTTTGAAAGCTTTTACCTGCAATCTGATCAGGTTCCAAGCCGAATATGGACAAGCTTTGCCTGGGACAACACCCTTTTCCTGCAGGGGGCAGCTGCCATGCTATTACAAACCATGCCGGATTCAGCTCATCACAGTCGCGAAGATTTTCTGCCCGTAGTTCAACACCTGGAATCCCTTAACCTGCCCGTCCTGCTGGCACAATCCATCGCAGAGGGGAAACCAGGCAGCCAATTGGTACACGAAATATTCGCGGAATTCGATGAAGAGCTTGTTGGCAGCAAGGGCATTGAATTCTATTGCAGCTGCAGCAAGGAACGCTTTGCAAGCTTTATAAGCGGTCTGCCGGCCGCCGACAAGGCGGAAATACGCCAAAACGGGCCCTTTCCCCTGGAAACCAGCTGCCACTATTGCGGAACCAGCTATCAATTCAGCCAGGAAGAATTAAACGCCATTTAGAACTGATATGACAGACTCAGCGCAACCCGCCAAAAACCCCAGTTACCCGGCTCATCGGAGTCCAGCGACCTGTCTACCAGCGGTATATCAATCGCCATCCAGTTTTGCTCTCTTTCCCATTGGGCTAACAGGATTGCTGACCAATGGCGACCGAAGGTAAAAGAGGCCAAGCCGCCAATATCGGCTTCCACAAAATCTGAACCCCAGCCCCGGCTGGCAACCGTCGAGCTGGCGCGATCGGTCAGCCTGGTGTCAGTCCCGATCATAATACCTATCATGTCCAGATATGGCACGGCTAATAACTGATAAGCAATAACATGCTGACCCTGATATTGTATGCCGTTCAGTTGGTTGGAACTGGCACGAAAAATCCAGGCCTGATCATCAGCCGCAGCCATATTTCTTTTATAAAGGAAGGTATGGCCAGTGCGCATCAAAACACTGCTCCAATCACCAGGGAAAATTGCTCCGGTATCAAACTGCAAGGCAGCCCCTGCCCAGGCCTGTACCACAGAAGAAATAAAAGCCCGCGTTGAATAAGTTCCGTCAGCCTGCTCCAACCCAAGGCCGTTTGCATCGAAGGGCTCCAGATACCAACCCGTCCCCACTTCCGCACCAGTAGATAGTTCCAGGACAGCCAAAGGCGTGAATGTAGCTGAAAAACCGCCGCCAAAACCAACCGGGTTTACATACAATTTGGGGCCAACCGTCAGATTATTTCCTTCTGTAAGAAAATTGTTTCCAGGGAAGGGAAATCGCCACTTGGCCGAATAAACCATTTGAGCTTCAAGCGTCGTAGCTACATCAATTCCCAACTTGTGGCTGAAAGCTATGCCTTGTTGTTCCTCTTCTGCCGCAAGATAACCAACTGCGGTCAACATAAAAAGCACAAAAAATGCAAACAAGAATCCCTTTTGAT
>CAZDYA010000103.1:0-5722 GCA_964509515.1 uncultured Spirochaeta sp. | reverse complement strand
ATTCTGTCCCAAACCCTGGTGCTGATAACCACTGAGCCAAGGAATGGCGCGACAGGAATATTGAGCATGTTGTTGGCGATGGCAAAAAACTGAAAACTGGCAGCTGCCAAGGGGCTGGTAAAAAACGAATCAACCATGCCGGAATTGAGGGCGGTCAGGATCTCGTTGGTGCTGATTGGTACCGGCGAATAACCCATTAGCTGGAAAGCCCTTTGCATGTCAGGTTCTGTCGGGGTGACCGACAGCTTTGAACCGCGCAGTGATTCGGGGCTTTCGATAGGATCGCGGGAAAAGAAGTATACCCAGCCGCCGAATGTCCAGCCGGCAACATGCAGGCGTTCTTCCCTCAGGCTGGCTTCCAGCTGGGGACGCACGTGGTCGAAAACGTACAAAAATTCCTCTTTGCTACGCATCTGCATCGGAATGCTAAGCGCGAGCATTTTATTGGTAACCGAGTTCATGCCGGATGAGGTTAGCACCCCGCCTTGAAGCTGATTTATTTTTATCTTGCGCAGAACGTCGGCTTCATTACCGGCAACCCCGCCATGATAAATTTGCAGGGTGATACGGCCGCCGGATATTTCATGCCATTCGGCAGCTATACGGTTAAGCGTGCGGCCCCAGGGTGAATCCTGCGGTGCCATGCTGGCAATTCGAATGGTTTGTCCGAAAAGTTGCCCGCCCCCCAGCAACATGATGGCAAATACGGCCATGATGAAAATATTTGATTTGATTTTTTGTTGATAGTTTCTCATTTTTACTCCTCCCAATCGTCCCAAGCGGCCCATTCATCTTCATCAGAGGCGCCTGGATCAAGGATATAGTTATCACGGTTCTTCAGGTAATACCTGGCTTTTCGTTGTGAGAGAACATTGACCAGTTGATTGTCAGGGTCCTTTTCAATATCAACCTCCAGGGCCTGTTCCAGCAGGCTGACAAACTCCTGCATATCCTGGTTCTGTATGGCAACGGTGGTGGCCAGGGCAACATATGGGCCGGGTTTTGAGCCTTCGCCCAGCCTCACTGATTCGCGGAAGTGCTCACGGGCCCGCTCCTGGCTGCCGCCTAATGACGCCGGCGCCCCTCCATAATAGCTTAACAGAATATCGTGGATTGCGCCACGGTTGTAGTCTGGCTGAAGCTCAAGGGCCCTGTTGGCCATCGCGACACCGGCAGGGGCACGTACCCCCAAAGCCGAGCTCATGGGGTCGGTACTAAGAGCGCCCAAAATGCCGGCGGCGGCCCAATAAAGGTAGGGTACGTCTTGCTTTTTGGCAGCCGTCAGCTCGGCCGGCTGCTCAAAGCCATTTGGCAGAACCTTGGGGCTTTCCAGCGCAAGTCCTTGCAGGACATAGGAATGGCCCCGTAGATACAGGTTGCGCGCTCTGGAAAGCAACGTGGCGCGTTCTTCGTGTTGGGTGATTGGCAGCAGGGCGGCCTTGCTTTGCAGAAAGGCATTGGCATAGCTGATGTAAAGGCTGCCGGTTGACAGATACAGCGCCGGGTTTTCCGGGTCAGCTTGCAGCAAGGTCTCATAAAGCTTGATGGCGAAAGGCAGCGCATCCTCGACAAATTCAGGGTCGTTATCACTGGTAAAAGCGTTGCCCCCTTCGCCGCTGCCGGTCATGACATTGGAAACAGCGCGGATGGCAGCTGATTGCATGGCACAACTGCTTAGGGCCAAAATCAGAAAAATCAGGCCCAAAAGGGTATGAAATTGACGTTTTGGAATTCTCATGCGCATCAGTTTCAAAGAAAAACTGTCTTAATGCAAGCGCTTTTTTAGCTTTTAATGTGAAAAATTGGTTTATAATTAAGATAGGGCTCAAGAAAAACAGGAATTTAATCGAAAGTTGTAATGGGTAGCTATATTTGTTTTTTGCAGCTGAATTTGGAGGGAATATGGGCAGTTTATTGATCCGGATGCAAGATGTTCGCAAGAGGTTGGGCTTGCCGGCTGGTTATTCTGTTTCCGGTCTGGATTCGGCAGAGGCCGATGCGAGTGCAGCCATTTCCGAAGACGGCATCTCCGGCGATGAACTGGCCGAGATTACCCGCAAGATTGAGTCGGTGGCTTCGGCTAACCGCATTCAGGTTACCCCCCAGTTATTCAGTATATCTGCCAAAAAGCGCGGTGTGTTTTTACCGTTAATGGTTAATTTATTCAGTTTGATTGTTCTGGCAGGCGGGGTGGCCTTGATGCTGGTCTTTTTTCAGCAGCAGGAGACTGCCGAGGTTCAGCAGGTTGTTGCACTGAATTCTGCCGAGGGACGATTGCTGGAGGTCCTCAAGCAGGAGGCCGAGGCCAATTTGTCGGCCAAGGAACAGGAGATTCTGGCTATTCAGGAGCAGATGCTGCAGGTTCAAAGAGAACGGGATGATATTGCGGCTGATATCGAAGAGCGGATAGCCAATCGGGAAGCTCAGTTGCGTGCCAGTTTGGAGCAGGAGTTGGAGCAGGAACGGCAGCGCTTGCGGGCACAAGGCTTGAGCGAGGTTGATATTGAGGCCAGGATCAGGGAGATTGAACAGCAGAAGACGGCCGAGTTGAATCAAAGGTTGGCGGCCTTCAAGGCCGAGGCCGAGGCTGAAAAGACAGCTTTGGAAGAGTCCCTGGGGCAGATGGAGCAGGAGTTCAGCCAGAGCCTGGCAGAGGCCAATCGGGCCAGGGATGCCCTGCAGGCCGAAGCGCGGCAGCGCGAAGCGGATTTGCGTGCTGAACTTGAAAAGGCGCAGTCGCAGAATCAGGCCGAGCTTGATCAGGCCAGTCAGGATGTGCAGCAGGCCAAAAACGAGTTGGCAGCGCTGGCCGAGGCCCGCGAGACGGAGCGTCGTCTTTCTGCCCAGTTGACCGGCTTTTACAGTCAGGTGCGCGGGCAGCTGAATGCCGGTAACACCGAGGGCGCGCGCGAGACGGTTAAGCAGTTGCGAGCCTTTTTGAACAGCCCGCAGGTACTGGAAACTGAGTCCTTGTCCCAGCGTCGCGATGTGGAATTGTTTTTGGCTTCATCCATGGAGAATTTAATAGACGGGAATGTCCGCAACCAACAGGAAACCACCAGCCTGCGCGAGGCGGCTTCGGCCCTGGGGCGGATTCAGCAGCTTTATAGCCAGGCGCGGCAGTATGAACAGCAGGGCGAAAGCGATCTTGCTTTGCAGACATACCAAAAAACGGTCGAGGTTTTGCCCGAGGTGGCGGCCGCCAGCCGTTCGGTAGGCCAGGCCAGGGTTAGCGCTGTGCAAACCGAATACGAGGCCCAGCTGGAAGAGATTCAGACAGGCCTGGTTGAACAGCTTCAGGAAGAGCTTGACGAGCGCGAGGCCAGAATCACCGAATTGGAAGACCAGATTCTGCTACTGCAGACCGAAATGGAGCAGTATTCCAAGGCCAATCAGGCTGAATACGAGCAAAGAATTGCTGAACTGCAAGAGCAGCTGACAGCCATGCAGCAGAGTTCGCAGGCTGCCACCGAGCGGGCGGAGCTTTTGGCCACCGAGAATCAGCAGCTAAGCGGTGAAAATCAGCAGTTGCAGGAGAGGGTGGCACTTTTCGAGGAGGCCAGCCGCTCAAATTCCAATGACCGGCAAAGGGCGATCGTGCTGGAAGAACAGCTGGCCGAGGCCAGGGTGGTTGTCAATAAATATGAGAGCATGCTGGAAAACTATGCCAGCTATCGTCAAAGGTCGGCGCTGGCTGTGGGGAATGTCCTGCAGGGCAAGGCTGCGCTGGACTGGTTTTTGGGGACGGAGTCGGTACAGGAGGCCTTTCCAGGCTTGCTGGAACAGGTCAAGCGCTTTGACCGCGCCTTCGAAGAGGCCGGGCAAGAGACTGTGGTGTATGAGATGGCCGACGAGATTTACCGTATCTACAGCTATTCCGCCCAGCCGGCACGGGTGAACTATGTCCGTTCGGCCATGCGGGGTGAAAGCCGCCAGGCCATGAAGGAATTCTACGAAAACATGCTGCTTATCCTGGAAGAATAGCCTCCAGGATAAATAGCCAGATCTAAAAATGATTAGGGCTCAAAGCCGGCCAGTTCGTACATTTGGTCGGTAGTAATCTGATAAGTGGCTGAATACAAGTCCCATTTGGAGCTGTTGCCATCCATGTCTTCTTCGTCTCTTTCTTCTCTATTCTCCTGGTAATTATAGCGGCTGGAGAATGCCATGTTCATGTACCACTTGCCGCCGCTTTTGTATTCCTGAACAAATCGGATGCCGCCGGACGGGAAGCGGGTTGTGGCCTTGCTTGCCGGGTTGTAAAAGACCCATTCAGCTGTATAGTCGTCTTTTAGCAGCAGGCTGCCGTCGTGCAGCACTGTCAGCATGCGGCCCTCGATCTTTTCGCCGTCAGCGTCGGTGATAAAGCTAGGTGCAGTGCTGTGGTCCTGGGGGCTGCCGTTTTTGCCGCGGGCCCATGCCAGGGTGTGGTATACCAGGGTATCCTTGTACAAGACAGACAAATAGCTTTTGCCTGTATTATCGGAGCTGGCCGTGCTGGTTGAGTAGTAGCCCAAGGCCATGTAGTCGTCGGCCAGTTCTTCTGTCCACTTGAAACGGCTGAGCATGATCGGCGTTACAGTATCAAGATTGCTGGTGTTGTTTACAACATCCAGTGTAAAGGGAAAGGCGCTTTCGTAGATGTAGCCGTCGACATAGGAAAAAACGAAGTAGATGTTATGTTTGGTGGATGCCAGCTGGGCCTTGGTAATATCGATACCCAGATAGGCAAAATAATGGTTTTCGGCGTTGAAAGCTGGATTAGGTGCTGGGTCAAAGCCCGATACATCAGATGGACCAAAATCAGTTATTGGATCAACCCAGAGATATGCATTAAAAATTTGCTCGAAGCCGCGGTAAGGGTTGTCTGGGTCGTTGGGGGCTTCTGGCAGGGCATTATCATAGGGAACTGCACGGGCAATGAATACCTCGGGGAAGCCCCAATTCCAGGGGTCGTTGCGGGCAGCCAGCAGGGCATTATGGCCGCTGCTGTCCCGCATTGCCAGTATGCCGGCGCCAAGCATCTCGAGTTTTGCGTATGGGTTAAAAACGGCATCTGTCCAGTGGCTCATCCATCTGATTCCGCTTGGTCTGGGATCAGAAAAGCGCGAAGACAGGAAGCTCCAGTTTAGTTGATGTGAAAAGGGTGGCCCAGCATGGTCAGACAGTTTGCTGTGGCCGTGGTCAATCAGCATGACGTTCTGCGGATTGGACTCGCCTTGCCCTTCCCGGAAGAAATGGACCCCCCATTCGGGTTCCGGTTGCAGGCTGGCTATCGACATGACAAATGCGGCTTGGTCACGGTCGTCATCAAACTGATTGAAGCCAGTTACCGTCAGTTCACTGGTCAGTTCCATGTTTTGCAATAGCCTGTGGGTCAGCGATGCCTGCGGCATGAACAATGGCATACCGCAAGCTGTCATCAATAGCAGGATTGCGGCAATTAAAATTGCGGCAGGAATACTGGTGTTTGATAGCTTAATACTTTTCATGCTTACCATCCTATCCTTACCTGAATGTGAGGGCTGACGATGTTGGGGTTGGCAAAAAGCCATGGGGTTATTTTGGTGGCCAGGGCTTCACGGGTATCCAGGCGTTCAGTGAACTCCTGGTCGGCCGAAAGCTGAAAGGCCGCCGATGCACCGGCGATAAGCTCTATTCGCCGTGAAAGCCGCCAGGAGACACCAAGCGCCGGGGTGAACTCTACAGGAAAGAGCGGGTC
>CAZDYA010000102.1:0-5734 GCA_964509515.1 uncultured Spirochaeta sp. | reverse complement strand
GATAAGTACAGCGCAGGGCAAATGGAGGCGCGATCAAAGCTCGAGAAGGAATATATTTCCAGTTTAAGAGCGCAGGTAGATGAGCTTCAGCAGCGTAGTGTTCAACAGTACGAAAAACTTGGTGAACAGGTTGCTGGATTTCAGGCAGACATTGAAAGCCGGTATGGGGCGGCTGAAAGGGAGCTCCAGGGCCTGGAGGCCCGTATGCGCGCTGATTTTGAATCGCTGCAAGGACGAACAATGGAGCAGTTTGAGCATCAGTTGCGCCAGCAAGACGACACCCTGAGCGCCCAGTTGCGCGAGCTTGAAAAATCCCTGTTAGGTGATTATCGCATTCTCCAGGAGAGCACGCAGGAAAATCAGGCAGAAATGCAGTCGATTATTGATGCTACCCGTTCGGATGTTACCTTGTGGCAAACAGATGTTCTTCAACGCTTAAAGGGTGCAGAGAAAGAGGTCGACTCGGATATTGCTGGTTTCAAGATGCAGGTCAATACCACAATCGCCGCTGTTCAGGATGATTTTTCGCGGCAGCGTGACGATTTGATAAACCGGACAGAGCAGGAGAGGAAGGAGCTGCAGGATCAGATGACCAGGCTGTTTTCTCAGGCAAACGAGTTGGATCAGCATCTTGCTCAGCAGACAGAAAGCGCGATGCAAAGCTTTGCAGCCAAGTATGAAGAGTTTAATAGTGTCTTTCAGCGTAATATGAAAGAGCGCGAACAGCAGATTGAAACCAGAATGCGGGAATTCAGGTCGCTTGTTCAGGAAACTCGGGAACAATTTTCGGCGATGGAAAACAAGCTTGTTGGCAAGCTTGAAGACCGTGCCAACCTGCTTGGGCTGAATGTGGCAGAGATAGAAAAGCGTCAGAAGGCTTTTCTGGATCAAACCAAGCTATTTGAGCGCGCTGACACCCTGAAGATTGCCCTGCAGCAGTCTATCGATGAAATCAAGAATGATATGCAGCGCATAGAAAATCAGCGCAAGGAATTACGAGAGATGGAAAACCAGTTCCAGCGATTGCGCAAATTAGGGGATGAGGCGCTGGACAAAATGGGTAAATTCACGCAAGAAAAGCGGCGGATTGATCAGCTTGAACAGGATTACAAGGAATTGATGCGCCTCACGCAGGCAGTTGATTCGCAAATTCAAAGCATGGATGATTCCAACGATTTCTTGCAGGCTATGCAGTTGCAGCTGCGCGGGATAGAGGAATTGCAGGCTTCGGTTGAAGAAAAGTATCAAAAAATTCAATCCAGACAGGATATTCTGGCAGGGACAACTCGTGGAATCGATGAGAACTTTAAGCGCCTGAATGATCTGGAGGATGTTCTTGGGGAGTTGCAGCAACAAATTCAGGCTGTGCCTTCCAAGGTTGATGGTTTGTCAGAAATGCTGAATGGCTTGCAGAAGGAGCGTGGTTCGGTAGAGCACGCCGTATCACAACTGGGAAGCCTGAATACCGTTTTAACTGATGTTGAGCAGCGCATCGAGCATATGCAGAAAGCCAGGGAGTGGCTGGCCAGAACAGAAACCCGTTTTGAAGAGTTGAATCGGCAGGCAGATGATCAATTGCAGGTGATGCGGGCGGTCTTGCAGGATTCAGGAAAGGGAAAAGGTTCTGCCAAGGAGGCTCCGTCCGTACAGGCAAGAGAGATGGTGATCAAACTTTCACGCAATGGCTGGAAAATTGATGAGATTGCCAAGACAACCAAATTAAGTCCGGGTGAGGTAGAGCTGATCCTTGAGATTGCACATAAGTGACAGGCTTCACTTGACGATGAAGGTGCTTAATCAGTATCTTTGCCTTACTCATTAGAACAACTTGAGGATACAAATGAATACAGACAATAATGAAATGGAGTCTGAGGCTTCTGGCGTTGAGCAGGAGACTGCTTCCACAGAACAATCAGACCATGATGTGCTTGGTTCTGACAAGACAGGAACCGAAGCGGAAGGCAGTGCCGAGGCTGGACAAGCCGAAGATTTGGGTACAAGAATTGCCCAACTCGAAGAAGAAAACAGCGAGTTAAAGGACAAGTATCTGCGTAAGCACGCAGATTTTGAGAATTTCCGAAAGCGTATGCAAAGGGAAAAAGAGGACTTTGCCAAGTATGCCAATCAGCAATTATTGGGCGATCTTGTTATGGTAATCGATGATTTTGAAAGGGCGATTAGCTCTTCACGCGATTCCAAGGATTTTCAGTCATTTTTTGATGGGATTGTCATGATTGAAAAACAGCTTGTTGGTTTATTGGAATCAAAATATGGTCTCTCAAGGTTTGATGCGGTTGATGAGGAGTTTGATCCTCAAAGGCACGAGGCTGTTGCCTCTGCGCCGGCTGCTGACGGCCAGGAAATATCTAAGGTGGATGAAGTTTTTCAGAAAGGATATATGCTGCATGATCGTGTATTGCGCTCGGCCAAGGTAAAAGTTTCAATACCTGGCTAATCAATTGCAGCGAAATAAAAGGAGTTTAGTATGGCAAAAATAATTGGAATTGACCTTGGTACTACAAATTCATGTGTGGCGGTCATGGAAGGTGATCAGCCGGTAGTTATCCCGAATTCAGAAGGGCAAAGAACCACCCCGTCGATTGTAGCCTATACCCAGAAGGGCGAGCGCCTGGTGGGTCAGCCGGCAAAAAACCAGATGGTGACCAATCCCGAGAATACAATCTTTTCTATCAAGCGTTTTATGGGGCGCCGATTCGAAGAGGTTACAGAAGAAATTGGCATGGTTCCTTACCATGTTGTGCAGGATAATAATGGGGGCGCCCGTATTGACGTCTCTGGCAAGCAACAGTCTCCACCTGAAATATCAGCCGCAACCTTGCAAAAAATGAAGGAGACCGCCGAGGATTATCTTGGCGAGAAGGTCACCGAGGCCGTAATCACGGTTCCTGCCTATTTTAACGACAGTCAGCGCCAGGCAACCAAGGATGCCGGGAAAATTGCCGGTCTTGAGGTTAAGCGTATTGTTAATGAGCCTACCGCTGCCGCTTTGGCATATGGCTTGGGCAAAGGCAAGAGCGAAGAAACCATTGCAGTTTTTGACCTTGGGGGTGGTACCTTTGACGTTTCCATCCTTGAGCTGGGCGATGGCGTTTTTGAGGTAAAGAGTACTAATGGCGATACTCACCTTGGCGGGGATAACTTTGATCAAAAAATCATTGATTGGTTGATTGAGAATTTCAAAACTGATTATTCAATTGATTTGAGCAAGGACAGGATGGCCTTGCAGCGTCTGAAAGAGGCTGCCGAGAAGGCCAAGAAGGAGCTTTCTACAGCTCAGCAAACCGATATCAACTTGCCATTTATTACCGCTGATACATCCGGGCCAAAGCACTTGCAGTACAGCCTGACACGATCCAAGTTTGAGCAAATGGTTAACGACTTGGTGGAAAAAACCCGCAAGCCTTGTGAAATGGCGTTAAAAGACGCTGGTCTGACAGCCGCTGATGTGAATGAGGTTATCCTGGTTGGTGGTTCAACCCGGATTCCTGCTGTCCAACGCCTGGTCAAGGAGCTTTTTAACAAGGAGCCCCACAAGGGTGTAAATCCTGATGAGGTTGTGGCTATGGGGGCTGCTGTTCAGGGTGGTATTCTTGGCGGTGACGTTAAAGACGTTCTCTTACTGGATGTTACCCCTCTTAGTCTTGGTATTGAAACACTGGGAGGTGTTTTCCATAAGTTGATTGAGCGGAACACAACAATCCCGACCCGCAAGAACAAAGAGTTTTCTACTGCTGCTGATAATCAGACGGCTGTATCAATACACGTCTTGCAGGGTGAACGTGAAATGGCTTCCCAGAACCGTAGTCTTGGCAGGTTTGATCTGGTTGGAATACCTGCTGCTCCCAGGGGCGTTCCACGGATTGAGGTAACATTTGATATTGATGCCAATGGTATCCTTCATGTATCTGCCAAGGACCTGGGGACAGGCAAGGAACAAAAGATACGTATTGAATCTTCCAGCGGGCTTAGTGAAAGCGAGATCGAGAAGATGGTCAAAGACGCCGAGGCCAATGCCGAAGAAGACCGCAAGGCCAGGGAGTCGGTCGAGGTAAAGAACGAAGCCGATAATCTGGTCTACTCGACGGAAAAAGCCCTTGAAGAATATGGTGACAAGGTTTCAGAAGAGGATAGCCAGGCTATTAAAGGCGCATTGGCCGAATTAAAAACCGCTATTGAAAGCGGATCGGTCGATGAAATTCGCGGTAAAATGGAGGAGCTTCAGAAGGCTTCTCACAAGATGGCTGAAGAAATGTACAAGAGCAGCCAGGCTGACGCAGGCCAAACAGCACAGGGTGAACCCGGTGCTGAAGGAGCCCAGGGTCAGGCGTCTGATGATGCTTCTCAGGATAGTGTAGAGGATGCTGATTACGAAGTTGTCGAGGATGATGAAAAATAGGGCACTGTTATCCTGGTGCATAAGGAGCATTGCAGTTGGCAAAGCGAGATTACTATGAAGTTCTGGGTGTGTCGAAAACCGCAACCCCGGAAGAATTAAAAAAGGCGTACAGAAAACTCGCAATTCAGAATCACCCAGATAAAAATCCGGGTGATTCTGCAGCTGAAGCCCGTTTCAAGGAAGCTGCCGAGGCTTACGAGGTTCTGGCTGATCCGCAAAAGAGGCAGACTTACGATCAGTTTGGTTTTGCTGGCTTGGAAGGGCTCGGTGAAGCAGGTGGTGGCGGACAGCACGGTTTTCGTGACTTTGATGATATTTTTGGCGATTTTGGCGATATCTTCGGCTCTTTTTTCGGCGGCGGAGGTAGCGGCCGGGCAAGGACACGAAGATCACGTGAGCCTGGCAAGGTTCCTGGATCAGACCTGCGCTATGATCTTGAAATTTCATTTGAAACTGCCGCCTTTGGCGACAAGCTGGAAATCGAATACATGAAGCATGTTGCCTGCTCCGCTTGCAGTGGTAGTGGTGCTGAAAAGGGCGGGGGCTTTACCACTTGTCCTACATGTGGTGGTTCAGGTCAGGTTCGACGCAGTTCAGGATTCTTCTCGATCGCATCGACATGTCCTACCTGTAGTGGTACCGGTTTTGTCATCGACAAGCCTTGCAAGGTTTGTGGCGGCTCAGGTCTGGCGCGGAAGCGGCAAAAGATCAAGGTTACCATACCTGCTGGAATAGAGCATGGCAAGCGTATACACATCCCTGGTCAGGGCGATGCAGGTAAGAACGGTGGGCCAGCTGGTGACTTGTATGTATATATCGTGGTTCGCCCGCATGAATACTTTGAAAGAAGGAATTTTGACGTGTATTGCGCTGTTCCGATCAGTGCGGCCCAGGCTGCACTAGGTGATGAAATCTCGGTAAAAACACTTGCCGGGAAACAAGCCAAAATCAAGATTCCTGCCGGCACCCAAAATGGCAAGGTGCTTCGGCTGCGTGGCGAGGGCATTCCTCATTTACATAACAACAATAGAACTGGTGACATGTACATTCAAATTCACATTGTTACCCCGAGCAAGCTATCTGGCGAGGTGAAAAAGCTGTACCAGCAATTACTTGAAACTGAGGGAGCTGATCGTTCGCCTTCTCCAATCCCGCTCAAGGAATTAGGATAAGATTTATGAAAAAGAACGATTTGCGGCCTTTGTTGTTTATTGTCTTTTTTTGTGTAACAGCAGTGCAAGCCGTAAATCTCTTTGGTCAAATGCGCTTTGGTGTGCGAGATATTGCTGACATGTACGTTCGGTCCTTCAGTCTGAA
>CAZDYA010000101.1:0-5749 GCA_964509515.1 uncultured Spirochaeta sp. | reverse complement strand
GTTTGGCTGCTCGTTATTCTTCGGCTGAGCGTATGGTCAAGAATAATCAGGTTCGCACCATTGTACTGGCAGGGGTAGGTAGTAGTTCACGCGGAACCGCCGCCATGGCTAAGCTGATTGCCAATGCACTTAACGAACCGGTTGCCGGTATTGTTACTGGCTGGGGCGACTATAGCACCGCTTTTGAAGGAAGCCAGGGCTTTTTTGTCGGACGAACATATAATACCCTTGGAAGCTATTATTATGATACAGCTTCTTCCAAGCTTGATAGTCTTTATCGCGGTGGTGCCCGCCCATATCGCGTGATTGGTCACAGCAAGGGTAGCTTTGATGCCGCCAATACTTTTTACAAAATGAATAATGAAGGGCGCGCTTATATGTACAGCCAGACTACCTTTATTTCGTTTGGTTTGGGGCTCCACGTGCCTGGTGGTTTAGCCAATGTGCGCAACTATCTTGGTAGTGCTGATCCTTTGGGGCAAACCAATACAACTACAACCCAATACGTATCATGGGTATGGGGAAAAGGCCATTCCTTGAACCCGGTTATGCCTATTCATGTGTCGGTGTCAGGAAGATTAAACAGATAAGTGATAGCAATGCAGAAATGTAATAAGAATGCGAATGTGGAATCGGCGCCCGGAGAAATCCGGGCGCTTTTTTGATTAGTCGATGTGCTTGAAGAAGGTGAAGCTGAATTCGCCGCCCCAGGTGATTGAGGTGTCTACATCAACAACCTGTCCTTCGCCGTTAACATCAAGCGGTCGCCACAGGGTGCCGTCGGCAGCTGGCAGGGTAGCATCGATTGAGTCGATCTGGCCACCATCGAATTCCATATCCATTCCTTGTACAGTCAAATCATCTTTGTTGATTGTGTAGGTACCGGTAATGGTGGTGAATTCCTGTTGCCACTCCCAGCTTACCCCTTCGTCTTCCAGGTAGCTGATCAGGTCTTCGACTACACCGTCTACTGCGTAGCTGTCGAAGGTAATGACATATTCTGTGGCAGTTTCTGAATCTGTCACTCCGTCTTCGCTGCCTTCTGCGGTGTACGCAGCCCAGTTGGCTACCAGGGCCGCTTCGGCAGTCCAGTTGTCCGAGTTCAGAAAGAACGGCTGACAGCCAGCCAGCAGTACGGCAGCCAATGCTACCACAGCGGTTAGTACGATTCCTTTTTTCATAAGTACTCCTTTGGAATGTATTTGTTAAAAAAGTAACGCAAGGCATGTCAGTTGTCAAGAAATATGGTAAATTTGTTAAAATAAATCATTACTATATAATGATATAAAGAATAATGCAATTATATATTGTATATATTTGAATACTTAAACACCCTATGTCAGGCTCCGTTAGGGGGCGAGCGCATGGGGATTCAGGCCTGACGGCGCTTGCGCCGGGCAGGCCAACACCCCTCAATATTGAATATCAGGAGAGTCCGATGCAGACTACGCCGCCGCATACCAGGAGCATGCCGGCAATCTTGAGTGGGGTAATTGCTTCGCCAAGCAGGAAGGCGGACAAGATGATTACAATGACATAGACGATGCTGGATGATGGGTAGGCGACGCTTAGTGGCAGGATTTTTAGCACGTTCAGCCAGATCACAAAGCCTAAAATGTAGCAGATACCGCCGATTACGATCTGTGGGGTGGCAAGGACCCGGCCTAAAGACAGGCTTAGCGAGAGGGCGTCGAGCTGGTTGATGCCTTTTTTCATGAGAATTTGGCCGGCCGCGGTGCACGAGACGGTGGCCAGTAGCATGATTATTCCTTTGATTGTCATTGGTCTTCCTTTCTGTTTGAATTTTCCGGCTGGGAAGCTAGCGTAAGCTGGCTGGCTAGCTCTTGCTCTATGCTGTCAGCTACCCATGAAACAATAGCTTCGGTGTTGTCGCGCAGGCGCTCCCGAACTAGCGGTCGCAGAAGGCCGATATCAAAGGTCTTGATGGCGCCGACGCCGTATATTTGTACACCGTCTTCTCTGGGAGCAATATCAAGTAAAAAGCCCATGCGCTCGGTGTGGACAACGGTGATGAAGCCCAGTTTTAAGGGGGTTGCGTTTTTAAGCTGCAGGGATATTCTGTCGCCCTGATTAACCAGGATATTCATGACAACTTCTTTTTTTTCATCGTTAAGGGTTTTTACAAACAATTCCATGGATTCATTGATAGTCTCGATGGGCGGGTCTGGCAGGCGTTGCAGATTGTCGGGCGAGGCTACAACGTGAACGTCATAATAAAGGGTTTGGCCGGCCTTTTTTGAGGCGGGCGGGTATTTTAGCCCTGTCATTCCACTGATGCGGCGCAGTGAACGGCGGACAAGCTGCATGCGTTCCTGGGGGTCGGTGGGGGTGCCCTCCGGCCATGGTAGCAGGAACAGGGCCTCCAGTGATTCAGTTGGTTCGACCCGGGCTACGCCGTGGCGGATATGGCTGATATTCCAGTCCTGCGGTACCAGCTCGTATTCTGGAATTCCGCTGTTTAGCAGCAGTGTTTTGTTCTGATCGGAAATTTCAGCAGCGAGAACAAGTGCGGCAGGAAGCAGGCAGCAAAGAACCAGCAAGGCCAGCATGATAGCAGTTGTGCGTTTTAGTTGCGGTTGCATGGAATCTCCTTATGGGTGCTGCATTCTACAAAAAAAAATCAAACATGCCCATACTGGAGGACTGTGACTGTTGCTTTTTGTTAATTCTTGGTTAAAATATTAGTTAATTATGAAAAACAAGGTATATGTTGGTTTTGATGTCGGGTCGGATAGTGTACATGCGGCCATATTGAATAATGAGGGACGTTTAATGGAAGCGCCCCTGTCGTTAATGCATTTTGGCAATCCGCTTGATGCCTTGCGCGAGATTCATGGGAAAATTGTGCAAAGCTACGGCGAAGATGGTGTGCAGGCTTATGCCTTTACCGGTACGGGCGGCAAGCTGATTGCCGAGCTGACCGGGAATCCATATTACTTTGATACGATTGCGATTTCGCAGGGGGCGCAGGTTATTGCGCCGGAAGCGGAATATGTTTTCCATATCGGGGCGCGCGATCCGTATTTCTTTGAGCGTGAGGCTTTGTCTTCGTCTGGCGGCCAGCTGTCAACCGGACGTTCGATAATCAGTGATCATGGTACCGGCACCAAGTGCGGGGGCGGCAGCGGCATCCTGATAAACAAGCAGGTTCGCCGGTTTTTTGCTGATGAGGTGCCTGTCAAACTGGAAGATGTTGGGGCAGGTGATGGGGATGACGGTCTGGCTGTTCGACTGCGGAATCGTGCCAAGTTGCAGGATCAGGTAGAGAAGATGCATCAGCTGGCCAAGCAGACCATCAGCCAGTCTGACAAGGCGCTTAATGTCGGCGGTCGCTGTGGTGTTATCATTCATTCTGACATGATTCATATGCAGAATTCTGGCGAGCAGATCAAGAATATTTTGAAGGGCATGTATGTGCGTATTGCCCAAAATTACAAGAGTGATGTACTTGGTACCCGAACAATCGATCCTGCTCGCAAGGCGGTGGTTACCGGCGGGGTTTTCCTGAACGATTACTTGATTGATCTGTTCGGTGCTGAAATCGGTACCAAGGTGGTGCGACCGGAAAATGCCGAGAAGATTGCGGCTGCCGGGGCGGCCTACAAGGCCATGCAGGAAAACCAGTCAACAAGTTTTGATAGCTCTCGCTTGAGCGAGATCAGGGAGGCCAGCCGTCGCGAGGTAACCTTTGCCCCGGCACTGCATACCGCCTTGCCCAAGGTGAATAACTACCCTGAGCCGGCCAAGATACTTGAAACCGAAGGCGGCCTGGTGGTGTTTGAAACACTGACCGGCAAGGTGCCGGTGGTGATCGGCATTGACGGTGGGTCAACAACAACCAAGGCCCTGATTGCCAAGGCCGATGATCTCAAGATAGTTGCCGAGATTTGTCGTGATACCGACGGCAAGCCGCTTGAGACCGCACAGAAAATCTTTGCCGAGATTCGCGATAATCTGGCGGACAAGCTGGAGCTGAAGGGTATCGCCTACACCGGTTCATCGGGACAGTTCTATCATCGTTTGTTCACTGATTTTGAGAAGGAAGACAGCGGTGTTGATATTGTAAAAGACGAGATTACCTGTCATGCCACTGGGGTTAAGCACTTTAACGCCAAGGTTGATACGATTTTTGAATGTGGTGGCCAGGATGCCAAGTTTACCGTTTTTAACGAAGACGGAACGGTGAAAAAAGCCAAGATGAACCTGTCTTGCATGGCTGGTACCGGGCAGAGCATGAAGAACATGCTCGATATGCTTGGATATGATTTCCAGACTTTTCAGGAGCAGGCGCTAAAGGCCGAACGCACCCCGATCACCGATGAAATGTGTGCGATTTTTACCGAGGCCGGCGTGTTAAAATTGCTGGCCTTGAACTTCCCCAAGGATGAGATTGCGGCGGCTATTGCCTATGGTTTTATGGGAGGTTACGCCAACAAATTTGTGGGCAGCGAGACCTTTGGTGAGTTTGCCTCGGCGCAGGGCGGGCCATTCAAGAGCGAGGCCTGTCTGGCCGCTTTGGCGCTGCACACCGGCAT
The DNA here is from genome assembly GCA_964509515.1 of uncultured Spirochaeta sp. Lineage (GTDB taxonomy): Bacteria > Spirochaetota > Spirochaetia > DSM-27196 > DSM-8902 > Spirochaeta_B. The sequence goes on along the minus strand of CAZDYA010000101.1, from coordinate 1,193 downwards.
GGAGGTGCATGCCTTTCCGCACCGGCAGCTGTTCGGCGCCATGGGCGCTGCCATCGTCGCCTGGAATGAGGTCCAGGCGGCCAAGGCTGCCGGGCGCGACCCGCAACCGCGTTTCCGCGGCTTTGCGATTGCCGACGTCAAGTTTGACAAGCAGGTTCTGCCGTGTTCGCAGCTGATCGACGATCACTGCGGCATCCGCGACTGCAAGCTGCAGGTCTATACCCTGGGACAGAGCCGCATTCTTTCGGGCGGTTTATGTCCCAAGGGCAATACGGCCGCGGTGACCAAGCGCTCACCGGATTATGTTACCCGCTACAAGAAGCGGCTTAATGCCGAGTTGGCCAAATACGCGGTCGGGCCCGAGGCGGTGGCGCAGGACGATGGTATTCGCATCCTGATCCCCCGCACCCTGCATTTTCTGAATCAGCGTGGGGTGTTCTTTACCTCGCTGTTCCATGAGTTGGGCTTCAAGGTTGTTGTTTCACCGGAAACCGATGACGCCATTGCCGATCTTGGCCTGGCCAACAGCCATTCCGAGGCCTGCTTTCCTTCCAAGCTGCAGCACGGCCATGCGGCCTACCTCAAGCAGTATCTGCGACCGGGCAAGGACAAGATGCTCCTGTTCAATCTGCTGGGAAAGGGCGAGGCTGATACCCCGCAGAATCAGTCCAAGACCTGCCCCTTTGTTTCCGGCGCGGGTTATTCGGCCAAGGAAGCAATCAAGCTGGCTACCGAGGATGCTCTGCTGCCCTTGATTTTCTTTGATGATCCCATTTATCGACTGGAAGATGATCTCTGGCAGGATTTTGAGCGGGCCTTCAAGGCGACAGGCACCATGCCGGCGATCAAACGCGGTGCATTTACCGCTGCCGTTCGCAAGGCACTGGCGAATCAGAATGAATTTAACGAAGCGATTTTTGCTGAGGGTGACAAGATAGTCGAGAAGTTGCGTCAGCAAGGCGAAAAGATATTTGTCGGTATTGGCCGCGGATATACCCTGTTTGATGACAAGGCCAGTTCACGTGTTCATGATCTTTTTGTGGCCAACGGCCTGCATTTTGTCCCGGCCTTTTTCCTGCGTCAGCCTGATTACAAGTTTGGCAAGGTTTTTCCTCATATGTATTGGCTGCAGGGCCGTGAAATGGCGCGTTACAATATCATGGTGGCCCTGGATAAGGATATGTACGGGGTGG
>CAZDYA010000100.1:0-5791 GCA_964509515.1 uncultured Spirochaeta sp. | reverse complement strand
AACGGACCCTGTATGTGTGTAATGTGGCAGAAGATGGGCTGGAAGGAGATAATCCGCTGGTTGCCCAGGTTGAGGCCATCGCGGCCAAAGAGAACGCCGAGGTAATCCGCATCTGCGGACAGCTTGAGGCCGAGATTGCTGCCCTGGAGACCCCCGAAGAGCGGTCTGAGTTCCTGGCAGAGGCGGGGCTTCAGGAGTCTGGCTTGGACAGGTTGATCCATGCGGCCTATCATTTAATGGGTCTTCAGACCTATTTTACTGCTGGCGAGAAAGAGGTGCGTGCCTGGACCATTCCGCAGGGTGCGATGGCGCCACAGGCGGCTGGCGTTATTCACAGTGATTTTGAACGTGGCTTTATTGCCGCCGAGACCTTCAATGTAGAGGATTTATTGCAGTATGGCAGCAAACAGAAGGTAAAAGAGGCTGGGAAACTGCGCATAGAAGGCAAAAACTATGTCGTGCGCGATGGAGATATAATTGAGTTCAGATTTAATGTCTAAGACGACTGCCCCGGGCGGGCAGAATACCCGACGTATCGAGATGCTAAAAAGCGGGCCAATTGGTTCCACGCTATTCAAGCTTTCAGCACCGGCGATTGCCGGCATGGTGGTGATGGCCGTTTATAACGTGGTCGACACTTTTTTTGTCAGCCTGTTGCGTGATACCACGGCTATTGCCGCAACCGGTATCGTTTTTCCCTTGTTTCAGTTGACTGGAGCCGTTGGTCTTACCTTCGGTATGGGGGCGGCCAGCATTATAAGCCGCCGTTTGGGCGAAAACCGGCCGGAGGCTGCTCACGAAGCAGCTGCCACTGCCTTTTACTCTGCGCTGGTCATCGGTCTGCTGGTGGCCGTATCCGGCGTGATTGGCATCAAACCCCTGCTGGCCTTGTTCGGCGCAACCGATAGCATTATGTCCCAGGCCATGCTGTATGGACGCATCATAGTTGGCGGCTCCTGTTTTGTAGTCCTTAACATGACTCTAAACAATCTGCTGCGCAGCGAAGGGGCTGCCATGCATTCCAGCATGGGGCAGATGCTGGGGGCAGTTATCAACATAATTCTGGACCCGATCATGATTTTCGGTCTGGATATGGGAATAACCGGTGCCGCGGTCGCAACTGTGATCTCGCAGGCCAGTTCCACCCTTTTTCTGCTGAGTTTTTATTTAAGGCGCAAGGGCGTGTTGCAGCCGATGAGCCTTAAGAACGTACGCCTGCATCTTTCCACCTACCGGGGTATCATGACGCTTGGTTTGCCTACCTTTGTTCGCTCCATTTTGGGCAGCGTTTCCTTTGGCATTCTTAATAATGCGGCCGGTTCCTATGGGGATGCTGCGATTGCAGCGGTTAGCATTACCATGCGTCTGTTTATGCTACTCATGATGGCCTTGCTGGGTCTGGGGCAGGGCTTGCAACCCTTGGCTGGCTACAACTTTGGGGCTCGGCAGATCGATCGTGTGCGAAAAACCATTTCGATAGTATTCCGCACGGCTATCTTGGTCGGTTTGGCAGCCGGGGCGCTGGCCTTCTTCGGTGCCGAATCAATTATCCGGATTTTTGCTCCTCAAGATACTGACGTTATCAGGATGGGCGTTGAGGCAATACGCTACATGTCCGTGGCCTTGGTGCCAGTTGGCTTGGTAATCATGTTCGGCGGTGTTTTTCAGGCCTTGGGCGATGGGCGGTCGGCCTTGCTGCTGGCAGCCGGCCAGCAGGGCTTGTTTTTGTTGCCGCTGATTATTTTTCTGCCACGCTTTCTGGGTGTTTCGGGTGTTTTTGCGGCCATGCCTCTGGGATTTGTTATGGCCTTCGTGATCGGTTTGGTCCTGATGATAAAGACGGCCCGTAACCTGCGTCTGATGGAGCAGACGGCCTAGCGTTTTTGTTCGGCTGCGAAAATGAAAAATTGCCGGATATGGAAAGATCGTGTATAATGATAGGGACTCGGTAACCTGAATGCGGCATGAGGTGAATAATATATGGCATACAAGCTGGATGGCGCAAAGTTTGCGACCCTGGATGAACTGATAGAGTCGATGTTTGTTTTCTATCAGGATAAAATGAGCAAGGAAGAATTTGAGGCTTACGCCAAAGAAAATGCAGAGGAAACACAGTAGCGTGGTTTGGATGGTGGCATGCAACGGTCCCGCATAATCTATCCGGAATACCCGGTTGAGGGAAAGATTGCCTTCATGCAGTGGTACCACTCGCAGTGCGCATCGCTTGAAGGCTGTATGGTTGAGCTTCAGAGGCGGCTGGCCAGCATAATTAGCCAGCATGATCTGCACCCAACCATAAAAAGCCGTGTAAAATCATTTCACAGTTATTATGAAAAAATTCAGCATCGGGCGCGTTCAATTGGTATGGAGAGTGGACGTGTCGAGATAAATGATGCGGTGGGCATCAGGATAATTTGCCCCTTCATCGAAGACCTTCATCAGATTGAACATATTCTGCAGGAGCATTTCAAGGTACATGAAGTTGAAAGAAAGGGCTCTGAGTATTCCTTTCAGGAATTTGGCTATGAATCAACTCATTATTTGTTGCACGTTCCGCAACAGATTCTGGGCGAATACAATCTTGAGCCTGATTTGTTATTTGAGGTTCAGTTGCGCACCATCTTGCAGGATGCCTGGGCCGAAGTTGAGCATGAGTTGATTTATAAGGCGGAGTTCACGCCTTTTGATCAGCCGCTAAAAAGAAAGCTTGCTGCTTTGAATGCCAACCTCTCATTGGCAGATATTATCTTTCAGGAAATCAGGGATTATCAACGACAGCTTCATCAGCAGATGGACCGCCGGCGGGAAAGCTTTATGGCACGCCTGCACGCCGTGCTTGATGCCGAGATGGATGAATACCTGCAGGACAGCCGGCCTGGTTCGGTTTTTAACGGGATGCCAGTTGAACCTCCGGACCCGGTTTTTGAGGGCGGGGTGGATGGCTTTTCGCCGGCCGAGAACATTGATGCCTTTCTTTTACGCGCCCTGTACGCTCATAATGCTGGACGTTATGATGACTCGGTTGCCCTCTATTCTTCAATTTTATCTGGTAGCCCAGAGGGTTTTGTACGCGCGCTTATCTATATTCACCGCGGCATGGCACAGTTTGCGCAACGCAAGTATGACTGTGCGGTGGATGATTTTTTTCAGGCACTGGAAATTGATAATACCAATGGCAAGGCCTATTATTATCGAGGCATGGCCTATTATATGCTAGATAACCTGGAAGCCGCCGTCCACGATCTGGACACGGCCCTTGATCTGGGATACAGGGAATTTGATAGTCTGTTTAGCCGGGCGCTGGTTTATTTTCGCTTGGGTGATATGACAAGTGCGCTGGCGGACTGTGATATGGCTCTCGAAATTGATGAGGACTCACGCTCAGTCAGGCGCTTGCGCACCCGGATATTGCAAAAAATCGGGGTTTGATAAAAGAGGTTGGTATGATTTGTTTTGCCAGTGATAACTGGGCGCCAGTTCACCCTAAGGTTTTGGAGGCTATTCAAGCGGCTAATTCCGGGCCGGCGGCTGCCTATGGAAACGATGAATGGACTGAAAGGGGAATGCAGGCCATTCGTAATCTACTGCCTGCGAGCGACGGACCTGATCCAGCGGTATTTTTTGTCTATAACGGAACCGGGGCTAATGTCCTGGCTTTGCGGGCCTTGGTGCCGCCATATGGGGCTGTGCTATGTGCTGAATCGGCACATATAAACCGGGATGAGGCGGGTGCCGTGCAGGCGGCGGGGGCGGGGCGTCTGCTGACCGTGCCCGGAAAGGCCGGCAAGATATGCCCAGGCGATATCGCCTTCGCGCTTGAGGACAAAGGCATACCGCATCATTCGCAACCCGCGGCTGTTTCGATCAGTCAGCCGACAGAGCTTGGTACAGTTTATAGCCTTCGGGAAATCCAGGAGCTGGTGCAATTCTGCCGCCAAAATGGGTTGAGCCTGCATGTTGATGGTGCCCGCCTGGCCAATGCGCTGGTAAGCCTTGATTGCACAGCTGCAGAAATGCTGAAGGGGATAGACGCCCTTTCTTTCGGAGGGACCAAAAATGGCATGATGTTCGGCGAGGCCGTTGTTATGTGGAAGGCGGCTGATACCATCCCTTTTCACCGCAAGCAGATTACCCAGCTGAATAGCAAGATGCGATATGTGGGCGCCCAGATTGCCGCCCTCTTGCAAGATTCGCTTTATCTGGAAACCGCCCGCCATGCCAATCAGCAGGCTGGTCTTATGGCGAGCTTGATCCATGATGCACCTGAACTGGCCGGGAGGGTCAGCCTGGCCTGGCCGGTTGAATCCAATGCTGTGTTCCTTTCCATGCCGGCCAATGTTGCCGAAAAAATCATGAACAATTTTTCTTTTTATCATTGGGGTTCCGGGGTATACCGAATTATGTGTTCCTGGGATACCAGCAGTGATCAGGTAGAGGCCTTTGTATCTGCTCTTGTCAAGGAGTGTGAATGAGCGATTACCAGCAGCGGTTTGCCAAGTTTTGCGCCAAATTCCAGGGATATGAGGACGTTGTCCAGCGGATGGTTGGTATGTTTATTCAGGATGCACCAGTCAGGCTTGCCCAGGCCAGGGACGGTAGCGAGTCGCGTGACTGGGAGGCGGTAATAAAAGCCGCCCATAGTTTGGTCAACATTGCAGGAACCATGCAGGCTTTCGAGGTAGCCGAGCTTGCCAGGAAAATGGAGGCTGCGGCCCGCGCGCGTTCCTATGATGAATTTGCGCAGCTATGTGATGCGGTTCAGCTTGAGCTTGATTCTATTCTGGCTGTGCTGGCGTCCAGCTGTGATACCAATTGATCGATAATATTGCTGATTTCCTTTTGCAGCCTCTCGATTGCCCCCCATATATCTTCTTCCTGCTGTTTTGATTCACGAAGATCATCCAGGACTTCTTCCAGTTCCAAGCCTGCCGCATGCAGGCGTTTGCAGCTGATGTTGGCTCCCGAGCCAGCCAGAATGTGAGCTGCCTGTGCCGCCGCTTTAATATCCCGGTCGCTGATTGCCTGCTTCAGATCCAGCAACTGCAAGGGAATGGACTCCCGGTATCTTTCGATGAGTCGTTGAACCATGGCCTCGTTTTGCATCAAACGTTCAAGAATGTCATTGCGGTCGTAGACTTTCTGCCCCTTGCCGAGATCGTTTTGGTCCTCCAAATGGTCCTCGGTCTGGTTGACCGACGTCTCACTGGCGCTCCCGGTAGTCAGCCATGCTTCTATGGTTTTTAAGACCTTCTCGGCATGCATCGGCTTTGGCAGGTAATCATTCATGCCGCAATTCAGGCATTTTTCGCGGTCACCCTTCATCGCATAGGCCGTCATGGCAATGATGGGAACATCCTTGTTAAGATTGCCTGGGCTGCTGTTGCGGATCGTTCGGGTTGCCTCGTAGCCATCCATTACCGGCATCTGGCAGTCCATCAGCACCAGGTCATAGTGAAAGGTTTGCAGCGCCTGAACCGCTTGCGCGCCGTTTTCGACCGTGTCCACCTTATAGCCAGCTTTGCTCAAGACAGTGTAGATAATATCCTGATTGATTGGGCTGTCTTCGGCTATCAGTATCCGCCAATTTGACTTGTATTCCTCATTTTCTGTGGTCCGGGTATTGCCTGGCAATGATTCATTGCCTTTGCCCGCCAGAAAATCAAAAATTCGATGGATCTGTACCGGCTTGCTGATGATGTTCGGTTTTGTTGACAGGCCTGGGGAGTATTGCGCGTAGGTTCGTCCGAGCTGCTGTAAAATAATTATTTTGCTTTGCTCTTTGTGATTGTTG
>CAZDYA010000099.1:0-5792 GCA_964509515.1 uncultured Spirochaeta sp. | reverse complement strand
GGGTAAAAGAAGTCGCCGCCCAGGTCGATATCCCTGTGATCGGCACAATGATAAATTTGCCACGCCACCCCTCCCAGTTGTACGAAGCATTTCTGGAAGGCATCGTGTTATTCTCGATAATGTGGTTTGTTTTCCGCAAGCGAAAGCCATTCCCTGGATTCATGATAGGGCTTTATCTGGTTGGATACGGCACCCTGCGTTTCCTGGCTGAATACAGCCGTCAACCAGACACCGGACTGGGCTATATAATCGATCTAAGCGGCAAAAATCCGGCCCCATTCCTGTTTGAAACCTTTTTTGCCTTCTCTATGGGGCAAATATTTTGTCTGCTGATGATTATTTCCGGGCTTATTCTCTGGTTCCTTCTGAATCAGTACAACAAAAAAACAGTGTCACGTGTCGAAACATTCCAGCCAGGCAGCCCCAAGAAGATCAGCCGCTCGGTACGAAAAAAACTAAGATAAACTTGGGTGAATATCTGATCACATTACCCGCTGCGCCAGCTTAAGGCCCAGCGGGCAACGGCCATCAGCAGCAGAAGCATGCAAACAATTGGCAACCAATCCCCAAACCTGGTGTAAATGGTGTTTTGCTGGGCGGCTTGCGAATATTGAACATCCGCCACCAGAAAATCCCGCGTAAATTCCGGAAGCGCTGCTAAAACTTGTCCATCAGGGTCAACAACTGCTGTTTTCCCGCTGACCGCAGCCCTGACCAAGGGAACCCTGTTTTCCACAGCCCTGAATACACTTGCAGCAAAATGCTGCTCAGCCTGTACAGGGTTCAAGCTCCAATAGTCATTGGTAAGATTGATAATCATAGCCGCGCCCTGCAAGACAGACTCCCGAACTTCCGAAGGAAAGATGTCTTCGAAACAGATTGGCGTCGCAAACTTCAAGCCCTTATGCTGAAATACGGCAGGCTCTATTCCCGGCTCCCAAAAAGTAACTCCATATGCTTCCAAGGTTCTTTCAACTCCCGGGAAAAGCCTTCCATAGGGAAAATACTCGGTAAATGGGACCAGACGCCGCTTGTGATAAGTTGCCATTCTTTGTCCTTTTTCATCAAAGAGGACCGCAGCGTTATAATGGTTACGTTCAAGCTCCTTTCCCTGCTCATCGAGCTCAATGCTGTAATCATCGTTACCGGTTAGCAAGGCAATGCCCATGTCCTGTAGAAACCCAAGAAAGTCTTTTACCAGTGAGGAATAGCCACCCTCGCTCCCCGCTTCTCCCCATCGTCGGATATTGGGCACAAAGGCGGTTTCGCCCCAGACAATTAAATCCGGCTTGGTGGCAGCTGCTTCCAGGGATAGTGCCTTAAGAATGGAAAAGGTAAAAGCATAATCCGCCTGTCTGGGATCAGTATTTTGTTGGATCAAGGCAATTCTGATAGCATCCTGCCCTGACCGACTTTGGGAGGTGGCCAGACGATGATATCCAAAACCCAAAACTCCGGCACATAGAATAAGAATCAAACCGACAGGCAATACCCAGACTTTTTTGTTTACTGCCGAACGCCAGAAAATCAACTGAGCGATGCCAGCATTCACCAAAAAGACAAAGCCTGCAATTCCCCAGACCCCGGTTATTTCAGCAATTTGCAGGACAACAGGGTTTTGGTATTGAGAATGCGCCAACAAATTCCAGGGATATCCAAGGAATCCTAACGTCCGCATATAGTCAAAACAAAGCAAGGCGAGCGCCCAGAGGACAAACCGCCATGATTTTCCTAGATACTTGATACTGACAAGCAAAGGAATCAATAAAAAATAATACGCTGAGTAAATTCCAACGGCTACTTGTAAGCTAACCAGGCTAAATGTTGCCAGCCAGTAGTTTGACAACAGCAAGAAGGTGAAAGCCCACAACATTCCATATCGCCAGGCAGATGACAGGTCCAGTTTTTCTATAATAATAAACAGCGGCAACATGGCGAAAAATGCCAACGCCGGGATTCCATTGACAAAAAAGCCATTGGGCAAAGCCAGCGTGCAAGCGATTCCCCCGATCAAGGCCAGGGGAAAGGCCCACAAGTCAGATGGCGGGCGTCGCCACTGCTTCCAACTAGCAAGATTGCTCAAGATTAGGCCAACAAGACCTGCCAGGATATACCCTCCGAACTGCCGAAAAACGAGTCCACGTTCACTTGCCGTGTCCTTTGCCAGATCAATTATCCCGCCATGCTCAGCTATCCTTTGAACATATTCAAGGTTCGCATTCATGGCAAAGAAATAGCGAAAAGAGGCCACCGCCAAAACAAAGACCAACACAGCCCACGAGTAAGTAATAAAATATTTGGATAAACGCTCTCTTCGATTGCTAAACGCCAACAGTACAGCCAAAACAGCAGCCAAGGCATGCAAGGCGATCACCAGCCAATGCCTCTCTCCTGCAACAAATAATACACCTGGGACAACTGCCCCCGCATATACCAGGCTAATCAGCAACCAGACAACAAACATACTGCATAGTATAGGTCAAAGACCTGGATAACAAGCAAAAAAAAGCCCGCACAGTAGTGCGGGCCTTGAACATGAAGCAGGGATATTATACTACGTCTTTTAGGGTAAGCCCCTGCTTGCGAATAAACTGCATCAAACCGATTTTACTAACAGTGCGCAGTGCCCTGGTAGACAACCTGACACGCACGAAGCGGTCAAGCTCAGGCACGAACAAACGCTTATACTGCAGATTGGCCTTTTGCACCCTGCGGGTGTGATTCATGGCATGGGAGACATTGTTCCCCGATGCTGTTCCTTTCCCTGTGAGTTTACATCTTCGAGGCATAATATTCTCCTTAAACCTTTCCTGATTCCCGATACAAAACATGCTTGCGCACAACAGGATCATACTTTTTGAATTCCATCTTGTCTGGAATATTTCGCTTGTTTTTTGTTGTGTAGTAACAATGTCCGCTTTCAGTACTCTTTAAGCGAACCCTGGTCAGATTACCTTTTTTCTTGCTAGCCATTCAAATATCCTTCCTGCTTACATCAGATCGCGGGGTTTTCTTGCCTGATTACCGGTCTTATCACAAACGGCAAAGTGGCGCAACTTTCCGTTCTCAAACACAGACTTCATGGTGATTTTTCCACCCCATTTACTCAATAACTCTTTCGCGCCTTCACGGCGTGCGTTCTTTGATACCTTACCAGCTGCCATGAGCGACCTCCTTCAACGACATGTCTCCACGTCAAAATATGGGTATCAGACTGTAAAACAGAATGCAACAAAGGTCAAGCCTGCTCACATATAATAAATTCAGCAAAAACCTTAATTTCTTGTGTTGCAAGTGCCCATATTGCCGATATACTTGATATATGAGCAAAAGCCTCGACAAACTTCGAAGTGTAATCCAGCTTGACTCAGAACTCAACAAAATTCAAGACGTGGACGTTCTGCTTGAAAACATCTTGAGAGAAGCACGCCGAGTCTTAAACGCTGATGCTGGTTCAATTTACATCCGCGATCAAGAAGAGCTGGCCGTTTCTTATGCGCAAAATGATACCATGCAGGCTTCTTTGCCAAAAGGTGAAAAGCTGATTTACAATGTTTTTCGAATCCCTATTGATACCAAGACCATATCAGGCTATGCCGCCCATTCCGGCGAACCGGTAAATATTCCTGATGTATACGCAATCCCCAAGAGCGCTCCATACCACTTTGATCCCTATTATGATCAAAAAAGTGGCTACAAAACCACCTCGATGCTGGCCTTGCCCCTAAAGACCAATATGGGCGATATTCTGGGTGTCCTGCAGATTATTAATGGCCTTGAGGAAAACGGCGAAGTTCGCGTATTTGATCAGGACGATGAATTGATAGTCACTCACTTTGCCAGCAATGCTACGGTGACCCTGCAGCGCGCCCAGATGACCAGGGCCATTTTGCTCAGAATGACCAAGATGGCAGAACTCCGTGACCCCAAAGAGACCGGGCCGCATGTTAACCGGGTCGCCGGTTACTCTGTTGAAATATATGACCGCTGGGCGCGTCGCGCTGGGCTGCCTGAACGTCAGATCGCCCGCAACCGCGATACCTTGCGCATGGCTGCCATGCTGCATGATGTTGGCAAAGTTGCCATTTCAGATACCATTCTTAAAAAACCAGGCCGGTTTACCCCGGAAGAGCGTACAATAATGGAACAACATACCCTCTTTGGTGCCCGCCTCTTCACCAACAAGCAATCAGAATTCGATGAGATGGCCCAGGTTGTTGCCTTGAACCATCACGAGAATTGGGACGGCACCGGCTATCCAGGGCATGTGAATATGGAAACAGGGGAGCCACTCAAAACCGATTCTGAAGGTAAGCCAATCGGCAAAAAAGGTGAAGAGATTCCGCTTTTCGGTAGAATTGTTGCCATCGCCGATGTTTACGACGCCTTACGCTCGCAGCGTGTTTACAAAGAAGCCTGGACAGAAGAACAAACCCTGGAAGAAATTCGGAAACTATCTGGAAGCAAGTTTGATCCGGAACTGATTGATTGTTTTTTTGGGGCTCTTCGCAGCATTCAGACCATTTCAGACAGGTACGAGGAACGCTAAGCTATTTGGCCTCCTTATATGCGGCAACCAAATCCTCAACGGCCTTTTTGCCATCACCAAAGAACATCAAAGTATTATCTGCCGCAAACAATGGGTTCTGAATGCCGGCAAAACCGGGGCTCAAACTCCGCTTGATTACAATTACTGTGCGTGCCTGATCAACATTGATAATCGGCATGCCGGCTATCGGACTACCGCTGGCCTGGCGTGCAAGCGGATTGACTACATCATTGGCACCAATAACAATCGCAACATCGGTTGCCGGCAATCTGGCATTTGCCTGCTCAAGCTCCAAAAGCTTACTATAATCAATCTGCTCCTCAGCCAACAAAACGTTCATATGGCCCGGCATCCGCCCTGCCACAGGGTGAATTCCAAACTCAACCTCTACACCAGATTTTTCCAGCTGCTCTGTCAATTGCCTAACCGCAGTTTGGGCCCTGGCAACCGCCATGCCATAGCCTGGTACAATCATCACCCTCTGGGCGGCTGCCAGTATCATGGCCACTTCCTCGGCGCTGGTGCTGACGATCTTCCCGCCATACACATCACCCAAATCGACCGTCTGCCCGCCGCCGCCAAGTCCGCCAAAAAGTACATTGGCCAGGCTGCGGTTCATTGCCTTGCACATTATTCTTGTCAGGATAATCCCGCTGGCACCCACCAGCGAGCCTGCAATAATGAGAACCGAATTGTTCAAGACAAAACCGGTAGCTGCAGCGGCGATCCCCGAATAGGAATTAAGCAGCGCAATAACAATCGGCATATCAGCGCCCCCGATGGGCAGGACAAGCAACAGCCCCAACAAAGCAGCAAGGCCTGCAAGAAGCCAATAGAGCCAAAATATCTCATACCCCATCACCATCAAAACGCCGACCGAGACTACAGTCAAACCCAGCAGAACCTTTACCACCTGCTCACCAGGATAACGCAGCGGCTTTTCGCTTATCAGCCCCTGTAATTTGGCAAAGGCAACGGCACTACCAAAAAATGTTACCGATCCGATTAGCCCCGACAAAATAGTCGCAACAAGCTGCTGATACTGCCCCTCCAGCCCCCCCTGATTAATCAGTTGAAGGTGCAAGGCTACCCCGGCCACTAGTACAGAGGCTATCCCACCAAATCCGTTAAAAAGTGCCACCAGCTGTGGCATGGCCGTCATCTTGATTTTTAAGGCCAGAAAGATACCTACTATTGAGCCGGCCAACACCCCAATGACAATAAGTGAAAGCCCTAATATCCC
>CAZDYA010000098.1:0-5825 GCA_964509515.1 uncultured Spirochaeta sp. | reverse complement strand
ATTTTGGGCCTGATGGGGGTTGTCAACTTTTCTCACGGAACGCTTTTTCTGTGGGGCGGTTACTCCTTTGTCTGGTCATACTATGCTATCCGCTTCAAGGTGGTTAGCAGCATGTTTGCCGATGCGGTTCCATTGAACGAAGTCGGAAACTATTTGCATATTCAAGGTATATCCTTGCCGGAAGGCGCTAGTTTGCCTTTTATGTATGAGTTCGGGATCTTTATTGCGGCCTTGGCTATCGCGGTGACCCTGGTTTTCGTCATGGGGATCATCTTCGAAAAGCTATTTATCAACCGTGTTTATGGCAATGTTCCGGCTCAGATCCTGATTACCCTGGGTATTCAGGTCGTTTTTACTGATATCGTTCGTTTGATTTGGGGACCAAATCCCTTTCCCGTTGACCGCCCACCATTCTTGAATGGGGTGTCGGCCTTGGGAAGTGCCAGGATTGTTCATTACAATCTTTTTCTGATCGCCATTGGTTTGCTTACTGCCCTGATAATTCAGCGCATATTGACCAAGACCAAGATCGGGATGGTAATCCGGGCGGGACTGCAGAGCCCTGAACACGTACGGGCTATCGGAATCAATATCAAGGCCTATTTCATGTTTGTCTTTGCTGCTGGTTCAGCCTTGGCAGGACTTGGAGGCGCCTTGTATATGCCGCTGGTCGGTAGTGTTGTTTCGACAGCTGGTATGAACAATCAGATTTTAGCCTTTATTGTCGTTGTAGTCGGCGGATTGGGAAGCTTTATTGGTTCATTCCTGGGTAGCATTTTCCTGGGATTGATGGGTGTGGCCATTGCCATGTTCATTCCGGCCTTTGCCGTTGTTGCCAATGTTCTGGTTATGGCGCTGGTGCTCATGTTCAAGCCGGACGGCCTTTTCCCTGACGGTATCAAAATTCCGCAAATCAAGCTCTTTAAGGCGGCGGAAAGGAAGGTGCAGCAATGATTTCTGCAATCAAGAAAATTGATTTTAAAAAGCCCGAGGTGATTGCTGCCACTGCAGGTCTCGGCGTTCTTCTGCTTGTGTTTATGATAATACCTCATATCTTGTCAAACAGGCAGTTGGTTATGTTTAGCCGAATTTTTATTCTGGCTGTTTACGGCATGAGCTACGACTTGTTGCGTGGGTATACCGGTTTTATTAACCTGGGACAGGCTATCTTCTTTGGTAGTGGTGTCTACATGGGTGTAATTCTGTTGAACGTGCAAAATGATTTGCTGTTTTTCGTTCTGGCCTTGTTGATCATGACTGTTTACAGTCTGATAGGCGGGTGGATTATCAGTAAAGTGGTTTTGCGTACCAAGACGGTTGTTGCATCGGCCATGGTAACCCTTGCACTAGGTGAGATAGTTCGGAACATTGCCGAGCGTTGGCGTGATGTTACTGGTGGTCAGGATGGACTTCCTCTCGGTTCAAGCCGCGTTGCCCTTGATCCTTTGTTTGAATCACGTGTTGGAGCCTATTACTTCGCCTTCGCCTTTCTGATCGTTATGACCATTGTACTGCGGGCATTTATCCTGTCACCTACTGGTCGCGTAATGATGGCCATTCGCGAGAATGAGCAGCGAGCACAGTTTCTTGGCTTCCGCACCAGTAAATACAAGATGATTGCATTGCTTGTGTCATCGGTAGCTGCCGGATATTCAGGCGTTTTCTTTTCTGTGATCGTTCGTTTTGCGAATACTGATTACCTGAGTATTACATATACGCTCAATGCACTGGTTATAACGCTGGTTGGCGGTACAGGAACCCTGTATGGTGCAATAATCGGCAGTGGTTTTGTTACCTGGATTCAGAGTTTCCTTAATGACCTAAGCCGCGCATATGGCTTTGAGTTGTTAAAGTATCCAATGCTTTTTGTTGGCTCTGTATATATCTTGCTGGTTATCTTTATGCCGGCTGGTATTATGGGTGGTATATACAAGCTGATGGATACCTGGGAACTGAAGAGGCAGAAAAAACTGGAATCAACAAAGAAATAGGAATAATTAATATATTTTCGAGTAAAAAGGCTGCCGTCAGGCAGCCTTTCTTGTTTTATTCTTCTATCTTGATTTCGACACGGCGGTTTATTTCTTGCCTTTCCGGGTCAAACGTGACGGGTTCGGTGGGACCCTTCCAGTCTATCATCGGGGCCTGATCCGGTTCCCAGCCCTGCGAAAGCAGGTAGTCGTATACGTTTTGGCTGCGTTCGCGGCTGATCTCGTATTGGCCTGCTTCGGTGCCAAAGATTGCAGCGTGTCCGGTAATTATTACCTTGACATCGCCAGCGTCAATTAGCTGCAGGGCGATCTGATTGAGGGTCGATTTGGTTTGCTCAGTTAAATATGTCTGATTGGGGGTGAAGTAGACCAAAAGTTTCTGGGTCAGGGCTGGCGCTTGGGGCTCCTTAATAGGTGCCTGAGGCTCTGCGATAGGTGCCTGAGGTTCCTTGCTTACTGCCTGGCTGGTCTGTCCCCTTGCGCTGACAGAGGATGTGGAAGGGCCGTCGGTTGCTTGTTCAGTGGTTGTAAGCGGACTATCTGTTGCTGCCGGACTATCGGCTGCCTTTGGTGTGGCAACAGCCGCTGGGGTATCTGCTGCCGGTGCTTGATTGTCCTGCATCTTGGGCCGAGATATTGCGGGCTTGTAATCTTGTGTTACTCGCTCGGATGGTGCCTTTTGCAATGTCAGGAATATGCCGATGGTAGCGACTAGCACTATCATTAGGGCTCCTATTACATACTTGCCAATTCTGCGTGGTTCGTTGCGAACATCAAGCTGGTATCTGGCAAGTTCTCTACGCTGGTCTAACACCGATATCTTAAGGCGATTCATGCCATCGTATTCGGCTTTTATGAAGAGGCTAACAGGGATAGCTTCGTTTTGATTAAGTTGCTTGTGAGGGTGCAGATTATTCAAGTAGAACGTGTGCAGGCATGCGGATGATTCAAGGTCTCCGGAATTTTGATCAGTCAGCAGGTGTATTTCGACCTCGGCTTCTGTTTGCTCTGGGCTTATTGTGACAAAATGCCTGGTTCTCGAAGATGGCCTGTCCAGGCGAACCAGCTTGGCGAAGCGGGCCCTGGGATGTACAATTTTGACACCGATCAGCCTGGTCATGTTGGTTCCCCTGAAATGTCATTTTCCGGCAGTATTATCGTAAAGGTCGAGCCTTTTGATGGCTGGCTATCGTAGCATATCTGGCCGCCCAACTTCTCAATAAAATCGTTACAGAAAATGAGTCCCAAACCACTGCCTTTTTCGCCACTGGTGCCAAGACTGCTTTGTTTTCTTTCAGGATCGAATAAAACAATCTGTTTTGTGTCAAAGCCGATACCGGTATCGCAAACGCTGATTCTTGTTTCGGAAGCAGTCTTTTTACAGCCTATTGTAATGGTGCCGTTAGAAGTAAATTTATTGGCATTTACTATCAGGTTTCTTAGTACAAAGTGCAGGATGTCGGGATCGCTGCTGATCTTGCAATCCTCGGCAAAGTCAAACTCTATTGTGTTTTTCTTTTGCCCTATGCTGCTTTGTATCTCGGCGGTAACCTTTTGTAAAAAACTGTAAAATAAAATATCGCGAATTTTTATGCTATCTGAACTGATTAGCCTTGAAGCCCACTGCAAAAGGTTTTCCAGCATGGTGGTTGTCGAATTGGCAATGGCTCTCAAGTCTGAAAAGGATTCCTGTCTTTCCTGTTCGTCAAGGGCGTCCATTTCTATCAGACGAACAATGGCATCAAACTGATTTAGCGGGGCTTTTATATCATGAGCAATGATGGAAATCAGCCTGTCCTTCAGGCTGTTGATCCTCTCCAATTCTGTGTTTCGCTCGGCCAGTTTCCGGTCGCGTAGTCGCAGTTCAAGCAGATTTACAACGTACCCGGCCAAAACCTTAAGAGCATCTTTTTGTTCCTGACTAAGGACTCTGGGCTTGGTATCGATTGCACATAATGAACCAATGGCGTAGCCTTCCGGTGTAATAAGCGGCATGCCGGCATAGAAACGAATGTTGGGATTCTGTAAGACCAACGGGTTATCTGCAAACCTCTGATCCTTGGCAGCATCCTCAATTATCAGCATATCCCTGCCCAGAATGGTGTGGGCACAAAAAGCAATGTCTCTGGAAGTCTGTTGATCCTTCAGGCCGACTTGAGCCTTGAACCACTGGCGGTTTTCGTCAACCAGCGAAATATCGGCGATGGGAGTTTTGCAAATAGCGGCAATAAGCTGGACAATATCGTTGTACTCTTTTTCTGGTAAGGTATCCAGAATGTGGTAGGAGTGCAATTTTGCCAAGCGAAGCTGTTCGTTGTCTGGTATTTCTGCGCTTTTCACATTTTTAGTATAACGGATGGGCTGGAGATTCACCAGTCCATAATGTATACTGAATTAGTGGAATATCATTTGTTAAAAACTTTAGTCCAGGCTGAGCCCAAGGCCTTGTCATTTCTTGCCTCACAGGGTTGTACGGTTATTGCCAGGCGCAAGTCCAATCAGACGGAGCGGATCGTGCCTGTGCGTACCTTATTGATTAATAATCCGACTTTTTATCGTGCCTCCGGCGACTATGAATACTTTCTTGGTGAAGAGACCGCACAGATCATCAGGGAGAGGTTTCCTTATGCCTTGCCAGAGAAGGGAGGCCAATTATCGGAAGCCCATGATAAGAAGCTGGATGAAAATAGCCTTCAGCAAAAACAGAACTTCGGCCCGGAATACGGTCTTTTACTTGAATTGTCAGCTGAAGACCGGGTGGAAATAGTCAATCAGCAAGTAGCTGACTTATCGCGACTCTCCAAAAAAAATTCGCCTCAGGAGCTAGGTCAGGCTATCGTCAACGCCTCAGTCCAGACCATGTTGGCCAACAAGGCGACGATTGAGCAGGCCTTGCGTATGTCAAATGCCGAGGCCAAAAGATACACGGCGGCACTGGCCGAGGCTACCGAGCAGATGGTTGGCCATACCCAGGTTCTTTTGGAGACTGATTTTTATAAGACAGAATTGATTGCTGAAATAGTCAAAAAGTCCAATGGATTAGTGGTTCAGCATATGACCCGCGTGTTTATTACCGGTTTTGCTTTTATGCTGTACTACAACCAGCAGCTTCAGCATACTTCTATCGCCAACTCTATTCGCACCAGCTTTGCTCAGAGGTATCGGGATTATTACAAGCGGCTGTTGCCGCACTTATCAGATGATGAGTTAACCATGGAGCGGGTTTTTCTTCACGGAATACGCTCGCTGGATTTCTCTGAAATCAGGACCTTCGCCATGGGGTTTTTGTTGCACGATGTCGGCAAGGCCGAGGATATTGAGTATCACGAGGGTGAGGCGGGCTATGATCGCGAGACCATCGTTCGTCACGTCAAGATTGGCTATAAAGCAGTCATGGAAAAAACCGCATACCCGCACGAGGCCGCCTTGATTACCGGATATCATCATGAATATTACGGAAATCCGGCTGGATATGGGTACTTCCGTGAATTTTTAGCTGGTTACAAGCAAATGAATCCGAAGGCTCAAATAGATTATTTGATGTCTTATGAGATGGAGCCCTTGATTGACTATGAGGTCCTGGCATATTTCCCCGCCAAGATGCTTGAAGTAGTGGATGTTTTTGATTCACTTACCGATCCTAATCGTCTCTATAAAAAGGCTTTGACAGCTGAGCAAGCCATTGATGTGATGCACAACCAATTTGTAGAGGATAATACCAAGCTCGATCCAATTCTGCTGGATTTTTTTGAACGGTTCTTGATTGAGAGGGGGACCCTTTAAGGAGTGGAGGAACCATTTTTTACATTATGTGAGTGTCGTGAAAAAGAATTA
>CAZDYA010000097.1:0-5830 GCA_964509515.1 uncultured Spirochaeta sp. | reverse complement strand
GCTCAAATAAAGCCGCGTATTTGGTAAAGTTCTGCGAGAAATCCATCCCACGCAGACCGTAGGCGATTGTTTGCAGGTACAAAAACAGATTACTCGGCGATGCCGGCACCACCCCGATCTGCATGCAGGCCCGCAAGAGCAAGGCCGGATTCTCTGCGAACAAGCGTGAATAGATCCCTTCCGAAGGAATATACATAATGGCAAAATTCAGCGTCCCTTCATCGGGGCAAATATATTTATCTGCAATCGCAGAGGCATGTTGCAAAACCGCCTTTTGTGCCTTGCCCCCCAGTTCTCCTTCGCGCCAATCCCCAAGTGCTTCCAAAGGGAATTTGGCATCCACTGCAACATTAACCGGCCCCAGGGACAACAGGGCATCCACCCTGTTTCCGTTGTGAAAGGTATGCTGGATGCGGAAGGCGTGCGGCGGCAGGCAGTCCTGCAATAACTGCTCCAGCATCCATTCCCCGGCCTGACCACGATAGCGGGGAACCGAAAAGATATGCGAAAGCCCCTCAACCTTCTCGTGAATCTGTCGCAGCATGGACTCCGGACTATGTGTGGTTTTCCGAAAAAGCGCATAGGCAGTGAAACTTGCCAGTAAAATTCCCGCAGCAAAACCAGCGGTGATAAGCGCAGCGTATTGGGTAACCATGAATCAAATGTACCCTTTAAGCATGGACAGGACAAGGGGGATTCCCCAAGCCTCAGCTCGCTGCCAGTTTTCTTGCCTTGTTTGACATAGCGCCAGCCTTGCAGTAAGGTAGCAAAAGACGAAAAAAACCATGGAAATATATAAAGAAAAGTTCGGGTCAGGCTTTGACGGCACCCCCGTAGATAAAATAACCGTTATCAATTCGCATGGGGTTTCCATGCAATGCATGTCGTTTGGGGCATCCCTGATATCCCTCAAAATGCCTGGTCGCAACAAGGATTTTGAAGACGTTGTGCTGGGCTTTGACAAATTCGATGATTATCTGAAGCCTCACCCCTACATAGGCGCAAGCATAGGCCGGGTAGCAGGGCGAATAGCCCAGGGGGGCTTTTCCATCGGCGGTCGAAATTACCAGCTGGAAAAAAACAGCGGCCGGAACCACATTCATGGCGGGCGCAACGGCTTTGACAAGTACATATGGACGCCCGAAATCTTTGGTGACGGCGAAGAAGCCGGGGTCGTCTTTCGGCTGACCAGTCCCGACGGTGACCAGGGATACCCCGGAAAGCTCACTGCCCAGGTGACCTATGCCCTGAACGATCGCAATGAGCTGGCACTGCGTTACAGCGCCACAACCGAGAAAAACACCCCCGTCAACCTTAGCAATCATATCTACTGGAATCTGGGCGGCAAGGGCTCGGTACTTAATCACAAGCTGCGCATCAATGCCAGGCAGTTCTTGCCGGAAGACGAGCACAACATCCCCATGGGGGAACCACTCAGCATACTGAATACCCCGATGGACTTTTCACACGCCCGCCTGATCGGCCGCGACATCAAACTGGTCCCCGGCGGATACAATCAATGCTTTATTATTAACGAGGCCGAAACCAGGCTACGCCCGGCAGCCATCCTTAATCACCCGGAATCCGGGCGCACCCTTGAGCTGTATACAACCAAACCTGGTCTGGTAATGTATCCCGCAGTAAAAATGCCCGAGCTTACCGGAAAAAAAGGCATGCGCTACGGTCAGTATTCAGGGGTTGTTCTGCAACCCACCTATTTCCCTGATTTTGTAAATCAGGGCGAAGCCTCCGTCGGACTGCTCCGCCCCAAAGAAGAATACGAACACGAAACCGTTTTCAGACTATCCGTCCGCTAGATCTTTGCCGCTACCAGGCAGCGGCGAAACCAGCCTAATTCAGCACCGGTATCTTTCTGGGCTTGGCGGCTTCCTTGATCGGCAGCCTAAGCTTCAGGATGCCGTCTTCCAGATTGGCATCAATCTTCTCGCTGTCAACCTGCTGGCCCAGGCTGTATTCCTGACGAACTGCCCCGTAGTAGCGCTCGCGCAGTAAAAACCTTTCCTGATCAACCGGCAGTTTGCGCTCGCCGCTCACCGTCAGAACCCGGCCATCAACCTCAATCTCGATATCCTCACGGGCAATCCCCGGCATCTCCAGTTGAAGCAGTATTGAACCATCCTGTTCAGTGCGGGACTCAGCCCGTGGTCGCAACCAGTTACGCATAATCAACCTCCTCTTACTTGTTTCCCTTGATTTCGATCTTGCGAGCTGCTGCAGCCTTGGTCTTGGGAATATGCAGCTGCAACACACCATTTTCCATCGAGGCGCTTACCTTCTCGGCATCAATCCCTTCCGGCAGGGTCAAAGCCCTCTCAAAAGCACCGCGACCCTCGCCGGATCCCTTGATTGTCAGAACATTGCTGGTCAGCGACACATCAACATCCTCCTGACGCACACCCGGCAAATCCGCGTACACATCCCAGGCATCATCGCGCTCAACTACATCCATGCGCGGATAGATCCCGGCATAACGGCCCCTGCCAGCTGCCCTATCCAGCAGCAAATGATCAAACAAACTCTCCAGGTCAGCATCCCAATCGCGCATCGCCCTAAGCGAAGCATTCAACGGCCCATTCAACGTTACTATACTCATAGCAAACCTCCTTATTGCCTTTGTAATCCATGAGCTATATTGCAAATTGCGTGCCAAGTTATGAAATTTTTATACCGAGAAGTGACTATCAGTAGCGTGGCTGGACGCCCGCGTTGCTATCTAGTTATACA
The DNA here is from genome assembly GCA_964509515.1 of uncultured Spirochaeta sp. Classification (GTDB taxonomy): domain Bacteria; phylum Spirochaetota; class Spirochaetia; order DSM-27196; family DSM-8902; genus Spirochaeta_B. Next base: position 3,085 of record CAZDYA010000097.1, on the reverse strand, counting down.
GAAAGGAATTGCGCTGCCAGCAAGGCCATCCGCGCCGGCCGGCCGGCCGGCGCCCCCCAAAGCGAGCCCAGCAAAAAAGGCTCTTACGCCAGCCGGCCGCCGGCCGCCTGGCGCAAGCCGACACACTGTGTATTTTTGACCCAAATTTACTGTGTCAAAAATACCCACCATATTGACGGCAGGGCAGGCATTTGGGCAAAAAAAATCCAGAGGTGTCAGGCCCTCCGGATTAAATAACATTCAGTCAGGAAAAATTACTGCTGAACTGCAGTACCGGTGATTTCCATCTTGTTGATACCAAGAATACCGGTGAAAGAACGAACCAACAGACCAACGATGTCTTGACCGTCAGTGATTGCCATGTTCTTAACAGCGTTTGCGCCCATGGCATCCAGTTCTTCTGCCATAGCAACATCAAGCTGCTCAGTTACTTTGTCACCCAGAGTCAAAAGACTAGGATGCAAAATGTACATATAGGAAGCATTAGCTACGAACTCACCCTTTTCAGCACCAGCTACGTCAGCGTAAGCCAGCTTGCCATCAGTGGTGGTGTAGGTTGTGTAACAACCGGACAGAACGAGAGCCGCTGCAATAACGACCAGAAAAAGAATTGCTTTTTTCATGTGTTTCCTCCATACACGCATCCGCAGCCGCCTGACAGCTACAGATTTTGCTTTTAATTTTTCAGGGGGTACGCCCCTAATACTCTTCCAATAAATACTGACCACCCGTTTTCCGAGTGATAAGTGGCACCCACGCCGAAACCCTCCAGGTTGCCAAGCGGAATGCGGATGTAAGGCGCCAAACGGTACACAAAGGAACCGATATGGCCAAATGAATAGCCAACGTCGCCATTTATGTAAACGCCGAAAAGCTTGGCCTTACCGCCGTCGAGCACCTCGACAATTGGCAGCTCCACCCCGATGCTTGGGGTAAATCCGCCATCAAATATCCAGCCAATACTGGCCCTCACCCGCGGCCGAAACCATGAACTGCGTCCATAGCCATAACAGGCCCCGGCGCCCAGATACAGTGGTGAAATAAATTCCTTCACCGGTTTGCTGGCATCAGCTGTAAAATCAAAGTCCGTATGAAAACCCAGGAAATGCTGCGAAAACCGGTCTTCATTGGCCATTGCGAGGGCAGCAACGCAGAAAAACAGAACGGCAACACAGGTTACTCTTTTTTTTATCTTACTGCCCACGGCGGACTACTAATAAAAGCATCGTAATTTTGCAAGGGCGCAGCACCGAATTCTGCAATTTTTTGTCGGTCGGGCAGGCGATGGAGTTTGTTTCAAAGGGTGATTACTATGTTATATATAGTTATATTGTTTATATTTATTTTATGGAATCAAAAAAAAGCCCCACAGGAGGCGTTTTCGCATCCTGTGGGGTGGCCGGTTTCAGTTTTGAAAGAACCGGATCAGTCTACCAGCTCGTATACGTTGCCAGAGCAGAAGCTTAATGAACCTAATCCGTCATCGTAGGTCAGTTCGCGGTCGGTTATGGTGAATTCATCGGCATCGGCGCTTAAATCTTCAAGTGTTTCAGTAATGGTGCCGCTCATGTCACTGCTGTCAAAGGTGTAATCGAAGTCGAAAATGTTTCTCTCGTTGACCATAGTAACGGCTTTGTAAACACCGGTACTGCCGGTTTCAAATACCAGCTGGGAACCTGCTCCCAAGAAAGTGCACTCCCAGGTTGTTCCTGACAGGGTTGAGCCTGCAAATGGTTCTGCACAGCCGGCCATTAATAGCACGAGTCCTGCCAATCCAATTAAAAATCCAATGCGTAATACCTTGTTCATTTTGTCTCCTTTTTGTTTCCTTGTATTTTGGAAATCACAATAACTTAATGCTATGACCAGAAAAGGGGGTTGTCAAGTCCAGTGGGCAGGTAATTGAGCAAGTTACCTGTTTGGGGCTATCCTGCCAGCATGCAAGCAGCAACGCCGCCGAACAATCTTACAGCCAAAGACCGAATCGAACAGCTGCGCGGCATTATGCAGCGTAGCGGCATCGAGGCCTGGATAGTGCATATCAGCGACCCCCACATGAGCGAATACGTGCCAGACCGCTGGCAGGGGCTTAAATGGCTAACCGGCTTTACCGGCTCGGCTGGCACCCTGGTGGTCTGTCAGCATGCTGCGGCGCTGTGGACCGACGGGCGGTACTTCCTGCAGGCTGACAAGCAGCTAGCAGGCAGCGGTATACAGCTGATGCGCGACGGCCAGCCCGGCACTCCATCCATGGTGGATTTTCTTGGACAGCAGCTGCCGGCGGGCGCCAGGGTGGGCTGTGATGCGCAGTGCATTTCGATGCAGGCGGCCCGCCGGCTGGAGCAGCAACTAAAGGATGCCGGGCTGGTTTTTCAGGCCGGCCGGGACCTGCTGGATAAAATATGGTTGGACCGCCCCGGCTTGCCGGCCCAGCCGCTGTGGCAGTTCCCGGATGAGCTGGACGGCAGCAGTTTGCCGCAGCGCCTGGCGCAGCTGCGATTGCACCTGCAGCGCGATGGGCATGATGCCCTGTTGTTGTCCAATCTGGCGGATATTGCCTGGCTTTTGGGCTTTCGCGGCCGTGATATAGAGTGTAATCCGGTGGCGCTGGCCTATCTGCTGGTGGCAGCCGAGCAGCCGCCCGAGCTTTTTCTTTGCCAAGCGGCCCGGAACAGCGCTGCCTTTCTGGCAGAACAGGGGGTCAGTCTGCGTGATTATGCGGACATCTTTGCTCGCTTGGCAGACCTTCCGGCGGGTCTGGTTTTACAGCTGGATCCTACTAGTTGCAGCCTGGCCTCTGTGCAGGCCCTGCCGGCGCAGGTCAAACAGCAATATGCTTTTTCGCCCACCCTTCTTGGCCGGGCGCGGAAAAACCCGGTGCAGGTGGCGGCCATCCGGCAGGCTATGGCCTGGGACGGGGTGGCCATGCTGCGCTTTATGCGCTGGTACATGCAGCATCCCGATCTTTCACAAGAGACAGAGATTACGGCCGCGCAGTACTTGCAGGGTCTGCGGGCGTCCCATCCTGACTACATAAGCGACAGCTTTCCGGCGATTGCCGGTTTTGGCGCCAACGGGGCGATTG
>CAZDYA010000096.1:0-5836 GCA_964509515.1 uncultured Spirochaeta sp. | reverse complement strand
CTGTGCACCCAGCTATGCTTTGACAACCACGATCTGCTGGACTTCCGCGATCGGTGCGCAGCAGCCGGAATAAATGTGCCGATTACAGTTGGAATAATGCCCATCCAAAGCCAGGCCAATTACGAACGGATTCCCCAGCTTGCTTTGGGAACCCGCTACCCGGCCGGGCTCATGCGGCAGATTTCTTCCTGCCGTAATGACAAGGAAATAGCTGCCTGCGGAATGAACTGGGCAATTAAACAAGCCAGACAGCTGATTTCAGAAGGCCTGACTGATATACATCTATATTCCCTTAACAACGCCGATACCAGCCAGCAGTTTTTCCAAGCCCTCGGATAAACTATTCTTCAGACTGCTGCCTGGTAACCAAAATGCGTGATATTTCGTTTTCCTCGCGGCTGAGCACCAGCACATCGCCTACCTCGGCCCGATAAGGTACCGCAAAGACTCCGCCGGCATGCGGCGCCTCAAACAGGGTCGAAATCTCACCCTCGCTGTTAATCCGCTGCAAAGTTAGATCAACGAAAACCGGGTACTCGGGAAGACGCTGAAAAAAGATCCCGAAAACCTCATTACTTCTGCTTCCGCGCGTGGGCCTGGTGGTTGCTGCCTCTGGTACTATCTCAAGAAAAATTCTGTCCGAAGCTGATGCCTCTTCGCCAGCCGCTGGCGACTGTGCATATACCATACCAGCCGGATTATCCTCATCGGGCTGCACCTCAGCAAAACTGAACTCAAAAACACGGGATTGCGAAACCAGTATTTCCAGGGCCGACTGATAATCGCGGCCGACGTATTTGGGAACCGCCATCTTTTGAACATCAGGTCCGCGGCTGACGACGACATCAAGATTGGTCAGTGATTCAAGCTGGGTTCCAGGCAATGGAGATTGCTCCAACACCGTGCCTGGTTCTTCTTCGCTGAACACATAACTCACATTCCCGATCTGCATTAGCGGATCGTAGGTGGCCGAAATGGTTCTTAGGTAATTGCGAACATCATCAAGGTTCTGGCCAACAAAGTCAGTGACCGTATCTACGACTGCGCCCTTGCTGACAGTCAGATTAACCGAACGCCCAGCGCGCACCAGGTTACCGGCAGCCGGCGATTGCTCCAATACATAACCCTTGGTGGATGGATCACCGGAAAAGCGCAGCTGAACATGACCCTGCAATTCTTTTTCCTGCAACTGCAGCAGGGCATCTGCCAGCGGCAGGCCGGAAACCTTGGGCACCAGGGTCTGGGGCTTACCTTCCAATGAAAGCACAAAGGTCATTGAACCAATCAGAATCATGGCAGCCACCGAGCCGGCCGCTGCGAGAATAATTATCTTGAAAACCCTTTCTTCAAATTTGTCGTTGCGGTTCGGGAGAATCTTTTTGACAAAAACAATCGCTTTTATTCCATATTCTTTTGCCAACAGCAAATACTTTTTTGCCGCATCAATGATCTTATGTTTCATTCCGAGCCTCCCAAAATTTCGCCGGCCAGGCTGCCAAAGCCATTGCAAAAACTTTTCCAGTCCAGCGATTTCTTGTGTGCCTGCTGTAGCTGTGTAATACCAAGAACACCTTTTCCTGTTTGTACCAGAATTCCTTGCCTTGTGTCCACGCTGGAGCCAATCCCCTTGACGGATCCGGTCTGTAATACCTGACCGCAGGCCTGGCCTTCGGGTTCGGCAGAAGAATCAGCAACAAAACTGTTCCACAAACTCAATTTCTGTCCCTTCAAGCTGGTAAACGCACCTGGCCACGGATTATAGGCCCTGATCAATCTATCAATCTCTATAGCCGGCAGCTTCCAGTTGATAGCCCCGTCTTCCTTGGAAAGCAGGCAGCAATATGTGGCATCAACCTGATTCTGTTCGATCTCTGCCAGACTGCCAGCCGCCAAGCCATCAAGGGCATCAACCAGCAGACCTGCCCCACGAACAGCTGCCCATTCGTAGAGGCTGGCAGAAGTCTCGGTGCCGTCAAGGACAAGCGTCTCTTGCAGCAGTATATTGCCGGCATCCATTTCCAGCGCCAGCCGCTGAATAGTGATGCCCGTTTCGGTGTCGCCCTGCAGGATCGCTGCCGGCAAGGGCGCCGGGCCACGGTGGCGCGGTAAAAGCGATGGGTGCATATTTATGCCGCCCTGCGGAAACAGGCCCAGAAATTTGGGGCCAAATATCTTGCCGTAAGCTGCGACGACCAGCATATCGGCTTTAAGATCCTGCACTGCCTCGCGGGCGGCACTGTCGAGGCGCTCTGGTTCCAGAACGGCTAACCCAAGGCGGCGGGCGGCGGCGCCAACCGAACTGGGCTTAACCTCCCGGCCCCTGCCTGCCGGTCGGGGCGGAGCGGTCAGGACCCCGGCAACTGTATGCCCTGAAGCATGCAAAGCCTCCAAAGAAGGAACGGCCAGCTGTGGGGTTCCGGCAAAAATTATCCTCATCAGTTACCCCGGTGTGCTGCATATTGCTTAAGCAGCTTTTCCTTTTTCTTTTCCTTGAGATGGTCAAGAAACAGTACACCGTTCAAATGATCATACTCATGTAATATCACCCTGGCCAGCATGCCATCAGCCTGCAGGGTGAAGGGCTTGCCCTTTTCGTTCCAGGCCTGAACAGTGATATGGGATGCCCGCTCCACCTCGGAATAGATTCCGGGAATGCTAAGACAGCCTTCTTCATAGATAATCTGTTCAACAGAAGTCTCGATAATACTGGGATTGATAAAAACCCTGGCAACATCATCCGGTTTACAAACAAAAATTCGCTGCAAATGCCCGACCTGCACCCCTGCCAAGCCAATGCCATTGGATTCCTGCATGGTTTCTATCATTTCAAGGGCTAACTCCCTGATCTCTTCGTTGATACTTTCAACCGGCTCAGATTGCTTAAACAGCAGCTCGTCCGGCAATAAAACCAGATTTTTCATGTTCACCTTTCCTGTCGCAAGATTAGCATTATTTGCCTTAGTATTAAAGATACCGTGGAAATATAGCAGAATTTGTATTATAAATAGAATGACAAGGAGAGACAAATGACCAAACCACGTGCCGTGATCACAGCTGTTCTGGTTGCATTGACTGTGCTGGCAACTAGCGGCTGCCTCACCCCACCGGCTCAACGCGAGCCCGCAGTGCTTGATGTCCTGATGATGATCGAACAGGGTCAGGCCCAGGAGTTAAGCAATCATAGCCAAACACCATTTCTGCTGGATGCTGAAATCATCCAATCCGAAGCTGATATTCTGGCTTTCTGGACCCTGCTGTCAGAAAGGGACTACAAGTTCACCTCTCCCGTAGTAAATAGCATTTCTCTGGTAGATGAAAACAGCTACAAGCTCTTTTCTGAATCAATGGAAGTCAAGGCATATTTCGCGCGCTACCTGCCCGAAGACGCTGCCATCGCAGAGGTTTCGGCTGGCGGTCAGTCTTTCCGCTTTATTTTTGCTGACAAACGAAAAAACCTGCCGCTGATGTTCGGCTGGATGGGACCTCTGCCAAGCAAATAGGCGCGGCAGATATTACAAGGGAGATATTATGATTACAATCAAACATACCCGTACGATAATCCTGGGAATATGCATGATAGTGGCTGCCGGCTTGCTGGGCGCCCAGGAACAGCGTGTTACTTATATCGAGGGCGAACCGGAACTGCGCAGAGGATCAAGAAGCCTGGCGCTGGATTTTGGCGAAGAACTAAATAGCGGTGATACCATTTATACTGGCCTCGATGACCTGGTCGAACTTGAACAAGGCACCGGCAATACCATTTCGGTTCTGCCCGACAGTGTCTTTTCTGTTCAGGATGTAGCTACCGGTGATCAGGTACAACGCCGACTGACAGCCGCCCGCGGCGGTGCGACCTTCCGCTTTTCCCGCCCAGGTGGATCACGCTTCATCGGAACCGCCACCACAGCCGCCGGCGTACGCGGCACCGAGTTCACCGTCTTTGCCAGCAGCGACTGCGCCGCCTTCTATGTCGTCCATAAAGGCCAAATCGAGGTAGAAAGCCAGGGCCAATCCGTGCAGGTTGCAGCCAATCAGGCGGTTGAGGTCGCGCCAGGAGAACCGCCAGGAGAGGTTATCAGTTGGTTAGGCAAAACACTTGATTACAGCGAATTCTCAAGCTGGAATCAAAAAAGAATCGACACTTTTCTGGAAAACCCGCAGGCCACCATCACCGGAATCACCGAAGAATTGGTTAGTCTGGCCAACGACATGGAAAAAACCTACATGGAATACCAGGCTTCGCAATCACAGCTTTCGGCAGCCAGGGAGGAAATGAAACGTCTTCAGCAGGAGGCTGAAGAAAGTGATTTTCAAGAATACCGGCAGACGGTTGTTTTCCCCCTGATGACCAATACCGGAAATCTGTTTCTTAACTACCGCTATTTTGCCCTTTCAGCGCTATCCCTGCGCCGGAATGTCGGCGGCAGTTTGTATGTTCAGGCCAAGGCCCGACTATTGCTTGAGCCTGACTCTTTATGGAAGGAATACATGGAAGACCACGCCCTGCTGGTCAGCCAGTTTGAACAGCGAATCGTCCCCATGCTCAATGAAGGTGATATCTAATAATACAATGCATCCTAAAGGAGGAAACAATGCATATTAACAAGAAAAAATCCGGACTAATAGCGGTAGCCGCATTGCTGGCTCTAGCATTGACAGTAGCAATCAGCGGCTGTTCAATACTGGAAGACGGCGCAAAAACCGCAGCTGTTGAGAATTTCATGGACCAGTTGAACTCAAGCACCAGGGCAGGCGCTCAGGACTATATTCATCCTGACTCTGATGCCTATGATCAGATTAACAACAGTCCGGAATACTGGGACAGTTACTTCCCGGCCGATGAAACCTTTACACTTATCGCTCCACTGGTGAGCGGAGACGAGGTAAGCGGCCAAATGAGTTCCGAAACCACTTACAGCCCTGCCGAAGAAGCTACTTTCACTATGGCAGACGATGGCGGATCATGGAAAATCATGTCGCTGACTATAGGGGACTTGAACCCGATTCCGTGACAAAGATCATTCATTGTGCAGATTTGCACTATAGCGTAGAAGAGCAGGCATACTGCCAGGCCGTGTTGGAAGAAATCCTTCAGCACGCTGCCTCCAGCGATGTCCTGCTCTTTTGCGGAGATACCTTCGACTCATATTCTGATCTGGCCTCTTTACAATCAGCCTTTTGTGCTCAGGTGCGTACTGCCCTGGCGAATACTCGCTGTCAGGCTTTCATCATGCCCGGTAACCATGAAGAGTTGCATGCTCCAAAGGATGCTTTGGGCTTTGGTGGATTTGATTGGAGTCCCCTGACTGCGCTGTCGGAAACTCCTTTCTGCCACATTTCAGCGGGTAACGGTGACTTGATTGCCGTTCCTCATCAGGCAGCTTATGACAATTACACCAAATGGCAGCTTCCCCCGCGTACAGGCGAATGGCGAATAGTTATGGCCCATGCCGCCGTGACCGGGATGCACTATCTTGGCCCAGCTGAAGAGGAAAACGGCAGCATAATTGATCCTGATTTGTTTAGGCATTGCCAGGCCGACTATGCTGCCATGGGTCATATACACAGCTATGCCAGTCAGAAGATTGCCGGAGTCCAGGTGGTATTTCCTGGATCGGCCAGGGTTTGGCGAAAGCATGAAAGCGGCTTTCGGGGAATTATTCTGATTTCAGCATCTGGTAGCGGCATTTCCAGTGAGCGGATAAGAATCACTCAAGCTGGCGAATATCTGGAAATGCCAATTGCTGCCAGCCAGGGCAATAATAACCTTGGAATCGCAGATATTAGTCAGGCTGATTTCAGTGAACACGACTGGGTTCACCTTATTTTTCACGGC
>CAZDYA010000095.1:0-5849 GCA_964509515.1 uncultured Spirochaeta sp. | reverse complement strand
ATGCTGGCAGGGGCTAATCCCCGTTCGGCCTTGGTTGTGGCTGGCCTAATCACGCTATTGAGTATTGCCGGCATGTTCTTTTTGCGCCTGGAGATGAATTTTTACTCCATTCTTCCGGATAACAGTCAGGCGGTTAAGGATTTGCAGATCATTGTTGAAGATTTCCCCAGCTCAAATTCCATTATCATCGTGCTGGATGCCAATACTCAGGCTGATTTGGAGACTGCTGCCAGGCGGGTTCAGGAAAGGCTTGGTCGGAAAGATTTGGAAGAGCAGGTTAACATGGTCAGCCTTGGCTATGACCAGGATTACATGCAGGGTTCGGGGCCGGAAATTATTACCAGCACCGATGGGCTTGCCGGACTGGTCACGGTATATACAAATTTCGGCATCAACGATTTTTTCAACCTGGCCTCCGGTATCGAAAAGATAGAGGCGGCAACAGAGGAAGCCCTGGAGGGCCTTGATGTTTCTGCTGGTTTTACAGGCTTTCTGGTGGTAGCCAAGGATGAGGCGGTTACCAGCGAGCAGGGGCTGGCGGCCGGCTTTCTGATCGCCCTAATACTTATTGTAATTCTGATGATACTGAATTTCCGGATACCATCCAGTCCAATAATTCTTGGATTACCCTTGCTTGCCGGGATTTTTTGGACAGTGGGGATTACCGGATTCACGCTTGGGCGACTTAGTATTGTGACCTCCATGTACCTGATCGCCCTGATGGGTCTGGGGATTGATTTCGGCATTCACATAATGACGGCCTATGTTCAGCAATCAAATGAGGGGCAGGAAGAAGGCGGCTGGGTGCAGCGCATCAAGGCGGCCTTCAAGGAGATTGACCGAAGCCTGTTAACCGGCGCGCTGACTACGGCAGCGGCCTTTTTCGCCCTGGTTATTTCAGAGTCACAGCTGGCGGTGGAATTGGGTATAGTTGCCGGCAGCGGGATTTTGCTTGAGCTGTTGGCGATGGTTATTCTTGTTCCTGCGCTGCTTGCACTTAGGGCAAAGCGCCGGCAGCGAAAAGGAAAACCTGAATTCATAGTAAATGAAAAGACGACAGCTAAGGCCGATACGGCAGCGAGTTTGCTAAGCAGGCTTGCAGGTTTAGTCGGCGGGCATTCTATTAGGTTTGGATTGGTTTCTGTGGTGATTGCCGTAGTGCTGTTTATGTTTGCTGGCGGTGTTCAAATAGAGGACAACATAATGAATCTGGAAGCCAAGGGGCTTGAAAGTATTGAGCTGCAGGAAACCCTGGTGGAACGCTTTGGTTTTGCCCCGGACCCGCTATATCTTTTGAGTGAGAGCCTGGAGGAAACGCTGGAATTGCATGCCGCGCTGGAGGCCGTGCCGGGGGTTAAAATGGTCGATTCGCTGGCCTTGCTGCTGCCGTCGGGCGGGCCAGAGGTAGTTAGCATAGCCGCCCTGCCTGAGGCGGTTAAAAAACTGTATGTATCCAGGGATGGAAAATATAACCTTATCAGCATTATCCCGGAAGGGAACCTTTGGGAACCAGGCCCTCGGCAGGAACTGCTGGAGGGATTGGCCGAAGTCGCGCCGAACGCGACCAGCATGGTGCTGGCTTCCGACCAAATGGCTGATATGGTCGAAAGTGACGGGCTTAAAGCGGCCATCGCTGCCCTTGTAATTGTGTTCCTATTTTTGCTGATCGATTTTCGACACCTGGGATACAGCATCGCAACCATGCTGCCCCTGCTATTGGCCACCGGCAGCCTTTTCGGCATCATGGCGCTTACCGGCATCAAGCTGGATTTTCTGAACTTTATTGCCGTTCCCCTGCTTATCGGCATAGGAATAGATGATGCCGTGCACCTAAGTCATCGCTATCGCGATGATATTGCTCTTTCATATTCCCGCGTGCTGGCCAGGGTTGGCCGAGCGATAACCATGACGACAGTAACCACGGTCATCGGTTTTGTTTCGTTTATTCCATCCCCCATGCGGGGGATGAAATGGGCTGGTATTGTCCTGTCCCTGTCAGTGCTGCTGGCCTGGTTCTACAGCGTCTTTTTCCATGGCATGGTGTTAAAAATGCTGAAAAGAAATGCCAAACCTATGGAATAAAGATGCAGGCGGCTTTGGCGGGCTCGGCCCCCTTTGCTCTCAGCAGCTCCATACAGGTTTTGTAGCCGCAGGCCCGGCAGTTGTGGCCTGGAAGAATTTGATCTCCGAGAGCCGTTGGCTTTTTCATCTCTGCTTTTAAAACGCGCCCCATAAACCAACCTAAAAGGAAGATTGCCGGGACCGTTATGATGTAGCGAATTACTGTAAAGCGCGGCCCCAAAAACTTCATCTCCATCATTAGCATGGGTAGCTTAACCACTGCCCAGGAGCTGATGATGATTACGACATTGCAGGTAGAGGCCCCTTTTTTCTGAAGGGTTTGGGCCATCGGGAATGCCGCATAAATCGGTCCGGCACTGATGCTTCCCAGTAACAGGGCCGCCAACATGCCCCGAAAACCAGCTGCTTTGCCCAGATGCTTGTTAATAGTAGCCGCTGGAACCCACTCATTGATAAGCGCGCTAAGGATAAACACTGCTGGAAGAACCTGCACCATTTCAAGTGCGAAGCCTTTAAGGATTACAAGGGCTCTCATGATAACTCCGGGGTCAAAGAGACCAACAATCAGATACAGAGCGGCGGGGATCATGAAGACTCGAATTTTTGACAGGATTTTTTTTGCTTGTTTCATAGTAGAACTCCCATAATAAGGGCGATGATTATTGCCAGAACAAAGGATGCCGAGTTTCGGTACAGGGTGAATTTCAAACCGAAGCTGCTTCTTTCGATTGGGCTGGTAGCAATGCCCACCATCGTCAGGGTAGTGATAAATGCGGCCACCGCCATATAGCCGGCACCGTTGATCAGCAGCTCTTTGGAAAGCGGGAAGGCAATAATGCCGGGGATAATAGTCACCGAGCCGATGAGGGCGCCCATTGAGGTGTTAAACAGTTCGTTGTCGGTGCCCAGGACCGCCTGGATAAGTTCCTGGTCGAGTAGGGCTAGCAACAGAGAGATTACAAGCAGCACGCTGATTATTTGCGGTCCCATGCTTTTACCCATGGCAAGGGCCTTTTTCAGGCTGTCACCAGTACGGCTTGTTGATTTAACAAAGGAAAAAATTAACGCGGCTAGTGTTATTCCGCCAAAGACAATCATTGTCATTTAACACTCCTTGATATTGAATTGAATCAAGAATAGCCCATTGTGGTCGCCGGATATGTAAGATATCTTACAAAGATGAATTTATCTTCTGATATTTCTACCATGTTCAGCATAGATCCCTTTCGTTTATGTGCTCAGACAGAGCGGCATGAATTTCTGCAAATATGTAACCCGGTATCGAAAACGATCAACAAGGGGCAGGTTTTGCTTGAGCGGATTGATCAGCAGAATGGCTTGTACGTTCTGGTAGAAGGCAGTTTTACTTCTGAAATATTAAGCCCGTCCGGGCGTCAGGTACAGGTTCGTCGGGTTCCGGCCCCCAGTCTGGTAGCGGTTACCATGCTTTTTCTGCAGGAGGGCGGAGAACAGGCTTATGCAGAACTGGCTCCGGCCGTTGCTATTCGGGCGGATAGCGACTCCCGTTATCTGTTCATTCCAAAGGCCGAAATAAGACAGGCCCTGCACGCCATCCCGTGCTTGCTGGATAGCTATCTGAGCTTTCTTTCTGCCCGCTTTCATGATCTTTCCGGGCGCTATGCCTTTCTTACGCTTGGCAGTATTCGACGCAAACTCGCGCTTTTTTTGCTAGAGTCGGCAGATGGCCAAGGGCGTAACGGCAGCGGTATAAATACTTGGCCAGAGATTCGCCTGGGCATGACAGTGCAGGAGCTGGCAGCCCGTTTTGCCGTTGAGAGGCCGTCGCTTTCCGCTGTTTTTGCAGAATTTGAAAAAAATGGATTCATTGAACGAACTGGCAGAGGACGCCTTCGCATCCTGGACTTGGTCAGTCTGGAAGATATTGTTTCGACTTGAAAATCAATTGATGTCGATGATGATAAAAATAATACAAGCAACAAGAAAGGCGAAGCTGCCTGTAGCCGCGATAAAATTTCTGTTAATCAGGCTTTCTGCAAGATAGATTCCGCTGCCTGCTGTAAACAGGCCCCAGGCAAGTAGTGAAAGATGTTTTTTCCTGATCATTAATACTCCTCCCTTCTCTTCACTTGCACCTACCAGTACAGAGGGTCATTGATGGCCTTAACACATTGCGTTGGACCTTTTACCGGTGCAATTTCTTTTCCGTTAACTGTCTGGCCAAGCCATCCATGCGGATAGCTAAGGGGAAGGGGTGCCGGAACCAAATCTTCGGATATCTGAATGAAACCGGTTTTCCCGTAGAAATTGATATCACCGTAGGTGATGATCAAATTTGCTTTTGCAGCGCCCAAGCTGCGGACCGCGTGGCTGATAAGGGCCTGCCCAATCCCTGTTCCCTGGCGGTCAGTGGCCACGGCCACCGGTGCCATGAGCCAGGCATCTGTGTCATCGGCGCAATAGAATCGCGAGAAGATCGCTGACCCGACCAGGTTCTCACCGTCAAGGGCAACTGCTATCTGCAGTTCTGTGACATCAGTCATTTCCAGGAAGTCCTGGACCAGCTTGCCAATGAGTGCCCCCTCATCCTCGCCTTCAGAATCGCCGAAGCTTGAAGTGAAGAGTCCTATCAGCTTTTGTGCCATATCCTCATCCGGTTTCGTTGTGATCATGCCGTAGTTCATGGGTCCTCCTGATTCCTGATGTCAAACATAGTGCAGAAGCTTAAAGCAGATCAAGGAAAAAACCGTCTTGACGTAAACGGCTATTATCGCTAATTTATTATCGATTTTCAGGGCAGGGTGAGCAGCAGACTCGTTGAGACTGAATGCAATTCCTGACCGGCGGTTAAAGCCCGCGAGTCCCCTAAAAAGGACTGAACCGGTGAAATTCCGGTGCCGACGGTATAGTCCGGATGGAAGAAAATCGACATGCAAACAGCATTTCCACTAGCAAGACTGCAGGGCCTGTCTTTTCAGGGCCATTTGGTTTTGTCTGCCCCGATCATCAGATTTCCAAAAAAATTCTCACGGGTTTTTTCAGGAGCATCAGATGAATGATTCATTCTGGATGGGCATGGCAATCGAGCATGCCCGAAAAGGTGGACGCAATGTTTCACCAAATCCTCAGGTTGGCGCCGTAATTGTACAGGACGGCAGGATAATCGGCGAAGCCTACCATGCCAAATATGGCGGCCCTCACGCCGAAAAGGGGGCCATAGACGATGCCCGCCTACGTACCGGACAGCAGAAATTCCCCAATGCGATATTGTATTGCACCCTCGAACCATGCTGCTACCGTAGCCCCCAAAAGCATCAGCCTCCTTGCACGGAAGCAATAATAGAGGCAGGAATTCGCCATGTTGTTATTGCCCATCATGATCCTAATCCGATGGTCAGCGGCAGGGGAGTAGCAGCGCTCAGAGCGGCAGGGTGCAGGGTTCGTTTGGATGTCTGCAAAGAGGAAGCGATGGAACTCAATCCCGGGTTCATCACACGGATGCAAACCGGGCGGCCCTTTGTGACTTTAAAAATCGCGCAGAGTCTGGATGGAAGGATTGCGGCAAGCTCGGGCGATTCAAAATGGATCACCGGCGAGAAGGCCCGTGAGCAGGGGCATCGCCTTCGAGCTGAGCACGATGCTGTCCTGGTCGGTGCGGGGACAGTGGTGAGCGATAATCCCCGGCTTACAGTCCGCATGTGCGAAGGCCCCGACCCCATGCGCATTGTAATGGACAGCCGTCTAAGAACACCCGAGAACTCTCATGTAATTGCACCTGATACGGTGTT
>CAZDYA010000094.1:0-5871 GCA_964509515.1 uncultured Spirochaeta sp. | reverse complement strand
GTTGTTAATACTGGCCGCACTAGGCGTGCTTATCGTGCTGATAATTGGAGCCGGCATGCAAACCGCCAGCCGCGCCCTGCAGCGCCCGCTCCACGCCTTGGCGACGGCAGCCCAGCGATTTGCTGCCGGCGACCTGCAATATCGCACCAGCCCGGACACGCACCCGGTAGTTGCCGATGTTGCCGCCACGATGAACCAAATGGCCAGTCAACTGCAATCGCGCATTCAAACCGTTGTTTCACAGCAACAGGAATTGGAGGCGCTCTTTTCCAGCATGGCCGAGGGCATTATTGTGCTTGCCTCTGACGGCACTATTGCCAGAATGAATCATATCGCAGCCAACATGTTTAACGCCAACCCCGAAAAAGACAAGGGCCGCCCACTTCTTCAGGTAGCCCGGAATTCCATGCTGGATGAACTGATCAATAATACCAAAAAAGAAAATACCGCCAAAGAAAAAGAGATCCAGCTGTTCGGGCCTGTCCCGCGCACCCTGAGTGTGCACGCTACCTGCTATCAGTCACAATCCAGGTCTGGTATCCTGCTGGTGCTTCATGACATTACAGAAATCAGGCGTCTGGAAACCGTTCGCCGGGATTTTGTCGCCAATGTTTCCCATGAACTAAAAACACCCATTACCAGCATCAGCGGCTTTATCGAAACGATAATGGATGATCCCGAAATGCCGCAGGAAAATCTAAGCAATTTTCTGCGCATTGTCAGCAATCAGTCCCAGCGCTTGCAGGCTATAATCGAAGACCTGCTTAGCCTTTCCCGTATCGAAGAGCACGGCAGGGAGCTGCCCAAGAGCAACGTTGCTGTGCTACCACTAATGCAGGATGTTATCGAACTTTGCCGCCATGCCGCCGAGACCCAATCCATCAAGGTACAGCTTGCTCATGAAGGTCAGGACACTATTCATGCCAACGCCAACCTCCTTGAACAAGCCTTGTTCAACTTGTTGCAAAACGCCATCAAGTACAGCCCGGCGGGTTCTCAGGTAATTATGAAAAGCTCAACCGCAGGTGTGGGAGAAGACGCAGAAATTTGTTTTTCGGTGGAGGATTCCGGAACTGGTATCCCTCAAAAGGATATACCCCGCCTGTTTGAGCGTTTTTACCGCGTTGACCGTGCCAGAAGCCGCGAGCTGGGCGGCACAGGATTGGGGCTGGCGATTGTCAAGCACATCGCCCTGGCACATAACGGGCGGGTCAGCGTACAAAGCACCCTTGGCAAGGGTTCGCGCTTTGAAATCCACATACCAGCCACTCATACACCCGGCAATTGATTTTGACACCTTACGATAATAAATATACAATTATGTAATGATGGCCAGGATTAAGCCAGTAAATTTTTCCCTGCTGATATTTTTTTGGCTGGTTCTGTTTTTCCTTCCCTTTTCAAGCCATGCAGCCACAACCCTGCGTGTGGGGGTTTATCAGAACCATCCAAAGGTTTTTCTGAATACTGACAACACTCCTGGTGGCATCTTTATTGACATCCTGCAGTACGCCGCCAAAAAAGAAAAATGGGAACTGGAATATGTTTCCGGCACCTTTTTCGAGCTGATGCAAATGCTGGAAGAGGGAAGCATTGATATATTACCGGATGTCGCCTATTCGGAAGAAAGAAGTCTCACAATCAGATTCAACAATATCAACGTATTAAGCAGCTGGCTGCAAATATACAGCTTTAATGACAAGCAAAACCTAAGCTTTAACGATCTGCAAGGGTATACCATTTCAGTCTTGCAAGGCTCAGTCCAGGAATTCTGGCTGCGACATGAATTCCCTGTTTTGTTTGGCTTCAAACCCGAAATCCTGTCTTTACCAGATTATGAGGCTACCCAAAATGCGCTAATAAACGGACAGGCAGATGCGCTGCTGGCTAGCCGCTTTTATTTTTTCTCCAGCAACCGCCCGGCAGAGATCAAGCCCACACAAATGATCTTTCGGCCATCAGTAAACCTTTTTGGGTTTAGCCCGATCTGTCCAGCTGCTATCCGCAACAGGCTGGACTCGCATATTGCCGATTTACAGAACTCCCCAAAATCAATCTATTACCAATCCATGGAACGTTGGTTTCACCAAAAACCAGCTGGCTTTAACTTGCCGGTTTGGCTAACCCTGCTTACCGCGATGGTTGGAGTTTCACTTGTTGCCGGACTGATCATAACCCTTATTCGCACCTTCCAAATGCAGCGCAGCTACCAGGAAATTTTTAACTCAGTGTCTGATGCGATAATGATACACGACGCAACGAACGGGCAGATAATTGATGGCAACCAGTCCGCCCTGCAGATGTACGGTTATGACAACATAAATGAAATAAGCAGTGTTGCAATCCTGAGTGCCGAGGATGCCGGCTATACCCAGGAAAGGGCCCTCAAGGCTATCCATCAAGCGGCCAGGGATGGTTTCAATCAATTTGAGTGGCTGGCCCGTCACAAGGATGGACATACCTTTTGGGCTGAAGTCAGTCTGAAATCGGCAAACATCCTGGGCAAACCCCGGATTTTAGCCATGGCTCACGATATTGCCCAAAGAAAGAGGCACGAAGAACAGTTGCAAAAAAGCGTTGATGATAAAAACATCCTGATGCAGGAACTTCACCATCGCACCCGCAATAACATGCAAATCATCTGTGCCCTGATGAACCTGCAGGCCGGACTAACAGGCAGTCAGGCACTGATACAGGCCTTCGGCGAGACCGAAAACAGAATCATGGCTATGGCATTGGTACACGAGAAGCTATATGCTGCCCGCAATGTTTCCTACATCCAGGCAAATGACTACATTAAATCCCTGGTTGACAGGCTCTACCATAGCCAGCCAAGCGCTTACAAGCAGATACAATTTGATATTGCTGCTGAATCAGTCAAGCTCCACATTGATACTGCAATCCCGCTAGGGCTGGTAATCAATGAGCTGCTTGGCAATTCCCTGCGCCATGCCTTTACCGAAATGGAAAGCGGAAAGATTGCTGTTGAGTTCAGTACCATGGCTGACGGACGATGCAGGCTTTTTTTTCGTGATAATGGAAAAGGTGTCACTGACCCGGAAAACCTGGCTAGACAAAATACACTGGGAATGCTGTTGATCAGCGGAATATGCGAGGATCAGCTAAGGGGAAAAGTTGAGTTCAGAAACAGAAACGGCCTGGAATGCAGTCTTGTTTTTACTCCAGTTCAGCCCCAGGCGGATAGAGACCATCTTCCAGAATGATCTGCTGCCCCTGCCGGGAAAGGGCATAGGATAAAAAGGCCTCGACTTCGGCCTTGAGTTTGCCGCTGCTATTCGGAACCGCATACAAGTACAAGCTCCTGGCAAGCGGATAGTCTCCATTCAAAACATGTTTTGCATCCGGCAAGAAGAAATCCCCGGATGATGCAGTAAGATCATCGGCAAGCGCCAGTACCTTTACCCCGGTGGTCACAAAACCTGCGCCCGCATAACCAATCGAAGAGGGATTGCTGGCAATGTATTCGACCAATGAAGATGACCCAGCCAGTCCGCGGTAATTACCAGCAGTAATGCCCCCAGTTTCAAGCACAAGATGCGAAAAAACATGATTGGTACCAGAATCCTCTGTCCTGCCGGTAACATCAATCTGTTTATCAGCCAGATAGCCCACGACGCCATAGCTGTTCCACAAACGGTCATTTTTGTCCCTCACCGGACGATAAATTCGCGCCAACTCAGACAAAGTGATTTTACTCAAGGGATTTGATGGATTAACCATCACCACAATGGCATCCCTGGCTAGCACCACTTCCACCGGCTCTGCCCCATATGTTTGTCTGATCATGGCAATCTCTGAGTCAGATAGTGGGCGGCTCATGGACGCCAAATCTGCCTGCCCGGACAGCAGAGCCACTGGAGCCAGTTCCGACCCGGAAAAGTCAGTCTGCCAGGAAACATCAGCGTGAATGGCAGAAAAACCGGCACTTAACAGGGTTATAATATTGCTCATGGTATCTGAGCCTACAACGACAATCTGCCCTTCAAGCCGCCCTTCAAGCTCCGGCGAAAAAGAATAAGGTGCAACTGAATCAGAAATGGCCGGAATTCTTTCCGGCATTTGTTCGCAAGAGAAACATACCGCAGCAATGATGAGCAGTAAAACAAGTTTCTTTTTCATTTCCCTACTCCGCTTCTTGCATCCGCTGCAGCTGAGGCACTGTAGAAGAAATATGCAAACAGCTGTCGCCAATGTTTTCCAGATAGCCAACAATCTCTATAAACGCCAATTCGCCCCTGATATGGGCATCCGGCTTTTTTTCCATCCACTTACGTGATCGCTTCTTTAATATATTCCGTGCGTTATGAATGCCTTGTTCCATCTTCTCGGCAAGCGAATAATCAAAAGAATCAATCTTTTCCTGCAAATAATCACCATTATACTGAAGAAAATCCAAAATCTGGGCAGAAAAGCCAAACAATTCTTCCTGGGCCTCCTCATGAAAGCGATACTGCTTGCGGTAACTGCGGCACAGAACCTCCATGATATGCTGACAATCGCTCCCAATCTGCCGCAACTCATGGGCAATCCTCTGCTGTTTTTGGATTGTCTCGGCCTGCACACGGTTGCACGGCTGCTGAGAGGCTCCGACCAGGGCCTGACTGATCTGCCGGCGAATCCCGGAAAGCACCAGGCTGGTTTCATTCAGGGCCATCGCAGATGAATCGCAGGTTTCCGGCAGCTGCGAGGAATTCATCACCATCATGAGCATTTGGTAACTCAAGGCCGCCATCTTCCCCAGTCCGCGCTGGGTATGCAGCAAATTTGAATCCAGCGCCTCGGGAATACCAGCCGGCAACAATGCCAGGCGAAATTCATCGGTCTCAGGCGTATCGTTTTCTGATTCATCAGCCTTGAAAATCTTCCTGCTTATCTGGGTAAACAGCGAAGAAAAGGGCAACAGAAATAGCAAATTACCAGCATGGAGCAGTGACTGCAGCAAAGCCAATTTTACCGGGATATGTTCAGCCTGATAACGATATCCGGGCAAGGCCATATCCACAATATCAATAACAAGCGGAAAAAGCAGAAACAACCACAGACAGCCAAAAAGGGTAATCAGCACATGCGCAAAGGCCGCCCTTCGTGCATTGATACCCAGCCGCAGTGCTACCATCAGACCGGTTAAGGCAATACCAAGGCTGCCACCGATTACCATGGCGGCTGACATCTCCAGGCTTAACCATCCGCGAAAACCCAAGGCCATCGCCAGGGCCAAAACCCCAAGCGAAGAACGAAAGATGGCGGCCGCGCCAACCCCAACAAGAAATAAAACTGGCAGGATTGCCGGCTGGTTGGAAACAAGGCGTAGATACTGCAACCAGACCTCTTCCGGAAAGCCAACCGAAAGGCTGCCGTTTAACAATTGCATGCCCAGCAAGACCATGCCGGTGCCGATCAGAAAATCGTGCCGGCTGCGCCCCTCTACCTTGGCCTGTACCAGCAAGGGCAAGGCAAATGCCAGCAAAACCAGTCCGTATTGCGCCAGACCAAGCGAATAGGCGAACCAGGCCAGCAGCCAGCCCGATAGTGTTGCCCCTGCATTTATACCCAACAGGATAACCGGGGTTCTTCGCAAGGGTACACTGCCAATATTGACCATCGAAGATAGCAGCACCGTGCCGGTTACCGGTGTGCCGGACAAGGCACCGGCCATGACCCCGCGCAGAAGACTGCGCCATCGGCAATCAGGCTTTCCAGCCACCAAACGGCGGAACTGCTGACCGTATCGGCGCAAGAGCCCCTCGGTGATGCTGCGCATTCCCAGCAGGAAAATTGCCAGCGAACCGACAACCGAGAAAAGCAGCATCAACATGCCGCCGGCATCAGATGGCATTAAGGGCAGAATAC
>CAZDYA010000093.1:0-5927 GCA_964509515.1 uncultured Spirochaeta sp. | reverse complement strand
TGCAGGAACTATCCGCTTCCGGCCAGGAAGTCAAAACAGATCTGTTTCTGAATGTCGGCAGCGTTCGGGCCGAGGTCAAATCCTCGTCATCGGTGCGCAACGACTTTACTGTCCGCAGCGCTAACTCCACCGCTTCGGTGCGCGGAACCGTTATTGACGCCGCAATTATTGGTGGCGGTGGCAGCATGCAGACCATGGCCTGGGACGGCAAGGCCACCGTTTCTGACACACAGACAGGCAAAGAACTTCAGGTAGGAACCCGCAAGGGTAGCCAGGAAGGCGATCAGGGTGACGGTGATGAAGGTGCACTGCCGCAGGAACCACCAGCCGGCGGGGTTGCTCCGGTACTAGCTGGCGGCGGCAACGGTGCCATGATCTCCAGCCTGGCTTCGGCCCTGGCTGGCTCCAGGGTTACCGTAGGGACCCGGCCGCCACCTCCCGGTGCCATCTCTTTGGGTGGGGGAAGCTCTGTCAGCCCGGCTGACATCATCGCCGGCGGCCTGGGTTTGATCGACCGCCTGGCTCCGCCCCCAGGCGCCGCCGCCCGTGTTGAGGTAAGCGTCGTATGGCCGGATTAATCAACAAAAAGACTATCTTTCGGGCCGCCGCCCTGCTAGCGGGCGGCCTGCTAATAGCCTTGGTTTGGGGGGCTTGCAGCCTGCTGCCGGCCGTTGATACTGCCCGCGTCAGCATCAATAGCGGTATACCGGGCCTTGATGGTGCAAGGGCGGCTACCGCTCCTGATAATGTAGAAGCACTGCGATTGTATGTCAGCGCGGAAAACATGCTGCCGATAGTCAAGGAATTCAGCGGCGGCACTGTTGCCGTTGATGTGCCAGCCGGCAACGACCGCGTTTTCGTTTTGGAGGCTGCCGATGCCAATGGTGACACCACCCACGTGGGAACCGCCACAACCAGTCTGACTGCGGGCCAGAGCAAAACCCTGTCAATTAACATGATCGCCAACCCACTGGCCAACAACCCCCATCCATCCGAATATCCGGGAGCAGTGCTGGATGGTTCATCAGGAAAATATTATGTTCCCATTGTATTTGCTGACCAGGGTATGTCAGCAAAACTATTCGACGATGCCATGGCCTATGCTGTCTTACTATCCACTAACGAATATAACTGCCACCTTGTTACAATTGTCACAGAAAACGAACAAACTATCATCGCTGATATGGGCACTGCAATACCTATGTGGATTGGCGGTATAATAATCAGCTACAACCTCACCTGGATTACTGGCGAAACCCCTGTTGCATCTTATCCCGGCACCACATATGGGATAGATGATTACGGCGTCTCATTCGATAGCGGCTATTGGTACGGGAACAACTCAGCAACCACCCTCGGCGGCATGATAATCGAATTCGAGCCAAACTGATTAAGGCGTGGGCTGTCACGCGCGGCAGAATATGCGACATTAGTAAGCAGGAGAACAAATGCCAAATAATAGCTCGCCTATATCTGCCGCCGACACGCCCGGCGGTTTTGATTTACTTACCCCCCATGTTATCATATCCGCGGTCGAGGCTGGCTTCGGCTTGCAGCTGGATGGCAGCCTGACCCCTTACAACAGCTACATCAACCGGGTCTACGAAGTCAAAGATAGCGATGGTCAGCCCTGGATGGTCAAGTTCTACCGCCCTAATCGCTGGAGCGAATCGGCAATATTGGAAGAACACCGCTTTATCGACGACTGCCTGGCCTTGGAGATCCCAACCGTCGCTCCCTGCAAGGACGAGGACGGCGACACCCTCTTGCATGTTGCCGTCGACGGCCAGGACCGGGGCCAGATTGATTACAGTTTTGCCGTATTTCCCAAAAAGGCCGGCCGCAGCTTCGATGCCGAAAACGATGATGACTGGCTGCGGCTGGGTTCATTGGCGGCCAGGCTGCATCTGGCAGGTCAAAAAGCGACAGCCGCCAGCCGTCCGGTTTGCCTGCCAGAGCAGGTAAGCGCCGACTGCCTGCATGCCCTTAGGCAAAATAACTGCGTTCACCCTGATCACAGTCAGGAATTCTTTGACCTGACTGAGCAAGTGCTAAGGACCATCGAGCCCTTGTTCACATCAATACCCCTCCAACGCATCCATGGTGATTTCCACCGCGGCAACATCCTTGACCGTGCTGATGAGGGGCTGTTACTAATTGACTTTGATGACATGATGACCGGCCCGGCAGTACAGGACATTTGGCTATTACTGCCAGACCGTATTGATAACTGCCCGCGTGAGTTCAATCTGATAGCCGAAGGCTACGAGCAGTTTCTGCCCTTCGATTGGTCATGGCGCCGTCTGGTCGAACCATTGCGGGCCATGCGGATGATCTATTATTTGGCGTGGCAGGCGCGGCAGCTGCACGACCAGCGTTTCCGCCGCGACTACCCCGACTGGGGAAGCGGGGCATTCTGGAGCAAGGAAATCGAGGACCTGCGCGAACAGGCCCAGTTCCTGTAATCCGCCACCCCGCCTGGCCGGATATCCGGCCAGTTTGCCTTAACGACCTAGACGCTAGCCTTGGCCTTATAGTGCGTGTGCAAAAGCTCATGCGACTTGTGACCGCCCGGCTGGCCAAGATAATCCTGGTACAGCTGCTGCACGGCCGGATTCAGATGCGACTTGCGCAGCTCACGGCTGCTGTCTTCATCGTACAAGGCCTTGATCCTGGCCTCACGAACAGCATTGGTTGTCGGCCGGGGCTGGCCGCCACCCCCAATACAACCACCTGGGCAGCACATAATCTCAACAAAATGATATTGCGCCTGACCACTGTCAATACGTTGCAATAACTCTGCTGCGTTAGATAGCCCATGTGCAACGGCCACTGACAATTCAACACCTTCCAGAAAATCCCATTCCTGCTGTGTACCTGTGATCTTCAGGCTGGCCTCCTTGATGCCCTCCAGACCGCGAACAGGGGTCAGTTCAAGACCATCAGCACCAACCGGCAAGGGTTTGCCCGTCACAATCTCGTGCACAGTACGAAGCGCGGCTTCCATTACCCCGCCAGTATTGCCAAAGATATCGGCGGCCCCGGTGGAAATCCCCAATGGCGCATCCATCTCATCATCTTCCAGTCGGCAAAAATCAATACCTGCCTGTTGAATCATGTGTGCCAGCTCGCGTGTCGTCAGCACGGCATCCACATCCTGATATCCGGAAGATCGCATTTCCGGCCGCTCTGCTTCATACTTCTTGGCCGTACAGGGCATAACCGATACAACATAGACATTCGCCGGATCAATCTCTTTGCTCTGGGGATAGTAGGTCTTGGCCAGGGCGCCGAACATTTGCTGAGGCGATTTGCAGCTGGAAATCATCGGCAGCAGCTGAGGAAAAAACTGCTCGGCAAAATTAATCCAACCTGGCGAACAGCTGGTGATAACCGGCAAAGGCGTCTTCTTGCCTTCCTTGACCGCTGCTGTCAGCCTCTGCAGCACCTCGGTCCCCTCTTCCATGATGGTAAGGTCGGCCGTAAAGTTGGTGTCGAATACAGCATCGAAATTCAAGCGCCGCAGAGCCTTGACCATTTTGCCGGTCACCCGACTACCGGCCGGCATGCCGAAGCATTCGCCCAGGGCGGCTCGTACCGCTGGCGCGGTTTGAACAACAACGTGCTTGTCCGGATCATCCAGCGCATCCCACACCCTATCGATGTGAGATGTCTCCATGATGGCGCCTACCGGGCAGACGGCCGCGCACTGTCCACACTGCACACAGGCCACGGTGTCCAGGTCCCGCCCGAAGGCCGGCCCAATGGTAGTGTCAAAACCCCTTCCCTGAGGGAATAATGCACCCACGCCCTGTATGCCATGGCAGACCCTGACACAGCGACGACATTTTATACACTTGCCGGTGTATCTGACCAAGGCCGCTGTGCTGTTATCAACATGAAAGGGCAGCTTGGGACCGGGAATCGTATCGCGGTCCAGCCCCAGGTTTGCGGCGATATTCTGCAGCTCGCACTCGCCATTGCGAAAACAGGTACCGCACTCACCATTATGCTCACTAAAAAGCAGGTCAACAACCATCGTGCGGGCCGTTCTTACCCGGCGGGTCGTGGTGCGGATATGCATGCCGTCCCTAATAGGTGTGGCGCAAGCCGCCATCAGGCTCTTGGCCCCTTCAACCTCTACCAGGCAAACGCGGCAGGCACCAAGCGGGCTATGCGTTTCCATGTCGCACAAGGTTGGAATATAAACCCCAGCCTTGCGCGAGGCATCAAGGATGGTACTGCCCGCCTCCATCTCCACCGTTATTCCATCGATTGATACATTACACATAAACCGCCTCCCTGGATGCCTCTTCACTGCGGCACTTGCCGTATTCACAGCGCAAACAACGCTCCGCCTGCTGAATCGCCGCAGCTTCATTCCAGGGCAACTCAACTTCATCAAAATTATTCCGCCGCCGATCGGCTGCTAATAGACGCAACGGCTCCCTACCTGCCATCTGTGGGGGCGAAGCCGGATCAAAGGCCACATCGACCTCGTGATCAAGCCGCCAGAATGCATGATTCTCGCCAGTAAGATGGCGGTCGATACCTACGGCTGCTCGTTCACCAGCCGCGATGGCCTCGACGACCGAAGACGGCCCGGTAACGGCATCCCCGCCGGCAAACAGCCACGGGAGTCCAGACTGTCCGCTTAGGGTATCAACCTGCAGGTATCCCTGGCTGTTTATGACCGTACTGGCCTCATCAATGCCGGAGGCAAGTGTATCGGCCGGCAAGGGCTGCTGGCCTATTGCAGCAATAACCTGCTGACATGGAATCTCAAGCGCCGCATCACCAGCATTCTTGGGTCTGCGACGGCCGCTGCTGTCATAGCCGCCAAGCTGCATTGAGTTGCAGCGCAAGGCGCGAACCTTGCCCTGGGCGTCGCCCAGAATCTCAACCGGCTGAGTCAAACCGCGAATCTCAATCCCTTCCTCTTCGGCTGCATCCAGCTCCTCGGCCCAGGCCGGCATCTGCTCGCGGGTCCGGCGATAAACAATGGTCACCTTCTCGGCCCCCAGCCTGATAGCCGTTCTGGCAGCATCAACGGCAGCATTGCCCCCGCCCACCACAACCAGCTCTTTCTCGACCGGAACAGAACCGCGGGTGTTATATTTTCGCAAGAAATCAACCGCATGGGTTACACCGTCAAGCTCTTCGCCGGGAATATCCATCTTGGTAGAACCCGGAGCGCCGACTGCCACAAAGACCGCCTGATAACCCTGATCATGCAGCTTCTGCAAGGTAAAATCCCTGCCCAGACGCTGGCCGGTTTTTATGGTAACCCCCATCTGCTCAATCATGCGGATTTCTCTGGCCAGCACTTCACGCGGCAAACGGTAGGCTGGTATGGTCTGCACCAGCATTCCCCCAGGCCGTTCTTCGGCCTCGTAAATTACCGGCTCGTAACCCAGCCGGGCTAGGAAATATGCGCAAGATAGACCGGCTGGGCCGGCTCCGATAATAGCCACCTTGCGGTCACGGTTGCGCGGATTCGCCTGTATCTCGGGCCGCTGAATTGTAACCTCCTGATCAACCATAAAACGCTTGATTGCCCTGACGGCCACCGGTGCATCAAGCGAATTGCGGCGACAGCGTTCCTCGCAGGTATGGAAGCAAACCCTGGCACATACTGCCGCAAAGGGGTTACGGTTGCGGTGAACCTGCAAGGCCTCGGAGTAGCGCTGCTCTTTTACCAGGGCGACAAAGCCAGGCACATCCACCCCGGCCGGACATCCGCTTTGACATGGAGCCCTGACCAGTCCCGGACAAATACCGGCGGTGCAATGCTGATGGATAATATGCTGGACATATTCATCGCGGAAATGTCTCAGAGTGGACAGTACGGGATTAGGAGCGGTCTGCCCAAGTCCGCACAGGGCGGTTTCGGCTATCTGCTCACCCAGGTGTTCCAGCAGGGCAAT
>CAZDYA010000092.1:0-6083 GCA_964509515.1 uncultured Spirochaeta sp. | reverse complement strand
CCCCGTTCTTCAAGTCAAACCCCTCAAGCCGCCCGTTATCCGCATACGACACCGCTCCATCATTAGTATGGTCCACAAACAAACATTGTCAAGCGCATCGTTGAAATATACCTGGTTAAAATTGATGAGTGTTGCACCCGGCCGGTCAGCTACCTACCCAGTGAGGGCCCCCGCCGACCGGCCGGGCGATCAACAGGGTGCCTAATCCCCCGCGCGCTTCGGGCTTCCTGCCCCGCGCTCTACGACCTCAAATACCAATAGCCAAGGCCCCGTAGCCCACAATGATTGCGGCCAGAAAGCCAAGGCCGCTAACGAATATGGCGTCCTTGCGGTCAGAGGCCAGCAGCGGGAATACGCCGTCGCCGCTGGTCGCGATGGCGGCGGCAATCAGGGCTGGCAAGGGGAAATTTGGGATTACTGTATAGGCGACAGCTACCGTAATCATGCCGCCGCAGCCGGGCATCAGGCCAATCAAGGCGGCTATCAGTACAAGCAGGCCTGTCGAGGAAGTCATCCATGCGTCAAAGCGCTCCGGGCCGACCAGGACATCGATAGCGAAATTTGCAACAAAAAGGCCGATAAATACAAACAACACGACCATGGCGACATCGGCTACCGCGTTGTGCATCTCATGCTTAAGGTCATCACCAATGGTGCAGCAATGTCCATGATAGGCAAATCGAAAGACCAGATAGTAAACAATGCACAAAAGCGTCAGGGCGGTAGTTACCCAGGCGCTTATTCCGGCGAGAGCGGTAATCTGTCCTCCCCACAGTGCCATTATGGAACCGGGCAGCAGGAATATAGCCATGGCCAGAATAAGATAGAAACCTGCTTTCTCTACAAAAAAATTGGCCAATACGTGACCGTGCACAGGATTCGTGCTTACCAAATTCCTGCCGGCTGGGGGCGCCTTAGTTTTGGTTTTTCTGAATCCGACTGCGTCCAAAACTGTACCAAGCAGAATGGCCAAAGTTATCGCCACGATATTGACAATAACAAAGGCTTTAAGGTTGGCAGCGACGTCGGCTTCGTCCGAAGCTCCCAAGAGCACAAATGAACCTTCGCCCATGGTGACGATAAACGCCGCCAGCAAACCGCCGAAGGTAATATTCTTTTTTCTGTACATGGAAGAGACCACAATGGTTGCTCCGCAGCCCGGGATGATACCCATAAGACCGCCGATAATCGGATGCGCCCACCTTGGTCCTATTTGATTGTTTTCCGAGATTCTGCCCTTTAAAGCAAAGGTGATTAGTCCAACCCCAATAATCGAGATTGATACATAGCCACCGATTGCTCCAGCTGCTTCCAGATTATCAACAAGCAAGCCCAGCAAATTTAAGTCCATATTGAATCCTTCTTAGTTTGCCTAGCCTAACCATGTAGCAAACCACCATAAAAGTCAATCTGGACTAACTTTGTTAGAAAACCTACCAGGGGGCGGCGATCAACAGCCAGCGTTGCAGGCGTACAGGATAGTCGGTTTCTTCCTGAATGATTTCAATTTGACTGATTATTTCGGTTTGTTCTGCGGGAAGCAGGTACAATACATAGCCGTTGCTATAGTCGGCCTGATCAAGATAGTCATACAAAAGCCATTCCTTCCAGGTGGCCCAAAAGGCCTCGAACTGCTGAGCGGTCAGACAGGTTTCTGCCCATTCTTCCAGGTGCAATCGTAGCTTCTTTCCATCCAGCGGTGCTACCTTTCGATCAGAGGCAGCTGCGATATCACCCAGACGGCCGCTTATCATCAACTGTTCCCAATGATTCCCTTGCCAGCTTCCGGCCATCACTGCTACGGCTGGAATATCTTCATATTGATCAGGGATTCCGGCACGCAAGAAAACCGGGATGTTTTTTAGATCATAGGGCATAACTTCATAATACAAAAAACCTTCGCGATAATTATTGTCCAAATGCACTATCATGGATTGACCATCACGCCAAAGCTGATAACCTGCAGGTAAATGCTCCGACTGTGGTGGCCTGGGCAGCTGACTGTTATCGTAGGTAAATCGGCCGTGCCACTCTACTATGTCCGGGGAATTTTTGTAGATCTGGGGCGGGGGATGGACCTCGAATATGCTACCGTTGGCTGTTACCCGAACGGTCCCGCTAAATTCAGGCCCGTTGAAATAAATCACCGGAGCGCGTGCCGTACCTTCCCAGTTGTGATCGGGCCCGCCAATATCAGCGGCCGAGCCTGGAGTACCCACGGCAGTAAGCTCACCAGTAAGACTAAAAAAAACCACGCCCCACTCGGTCACCACGATTTCCTGGCCTGGCATATCTTGCGAAAAAACAGCCAGGGGAAACAAAAAGCACAGCAACATAAATGCTGCTGTGCTAATCAAGGTATTGGTCAGAGGTTTCACTGATTTATTCAATATCACTTCTTTTTCTTTGGTGGCATTACCATGCCTTCGGCAACCAGCACTTGTTTATCGTTCTGGTTGACGCACCAGGCCTTAAAGATTACCCGGTTCTTTTCGGCGTTGATTTCGGCGATCTCGACAACGGCCTCGATGGTGTCATGGATATACACTGGTGCCTGAAACTGTACGGACTGGGAAACAAAGATGGTTCCAGGTCCGGGCAGCTGGGTACCAAGAATATTTGATACAAGGCTTAGAGTGAGCATACCGTGGGCGATGCGCTTCTTGAAGAAGGTTCCGCCGGCATAGACCTCGTTAACATGGGCCGGATTAAAGTCGCCGGTCACCGCTGCAAACTGGTAAATATCAGTCTCGCTGATTGTTTTGGTAAAATAGGCTTTATCACCGACCTTGAGTTCATCGATGCTTTTGCCCAGTATTTCCTTAAATGGCATATTGTATAACCCTCTCTGTTCAATCGCCAAGCGGCACAGGCGGATTAATCACCCCGCTGCCGACCATTACTGTCTCACCATTCTGGTTGATAGCATTGGTTTCGAAATCCACCGTGTTCTCCTCGGGATGTATTGCGGTAATGGTAACCCCGATTTCTATGGTGTCTCCTACAAAAACAGGCTTAAGAAAGCGTACCTTCTGGGACTGCATGGACGATCCGTAACCTGGAAGCTGCATACCAACGATATTGGTAATAAAGCTGGCGGTAAGCATTCCATGAGCAATCCGGCGGCCGTATTTGGTCCGCTTGGCAAACTCTTCATTGATTGGCAGCTGGTTAACGTCGCCAGTTATGCCGGCAAAAAGCAGCATGTCAGCCTCTGACAGGGTCTTGGCAAAATATGCGCTATCACCCACTGCCAATTGATCTATTGTTTTTCCGATGCGTGCGATCATTCGTCATCTCCTTCCAGTACTTCCGGCGGCATGACTTCGCTTTCGCCGCTGACCACCAGCTCACCATGCTGATTGGTACAGGTAAGATCCAGCCAGACCCGTTTCTTTTTGCCGTCAATCTTGGTGACTTCCAGACTGGCCTGAACGGTGTCATTAATAAACACCGGCTTGTGAAAGGTCAAATCCTGCGCGACATGAACGGTGCCGTTCCCCGGATACTGGGTCCCCAAAATCTTGGAGACCAGTCCGGCAACCAGCATTTGTGGAACGGTGCGCTGCCCGTTTTTGGTCTTGGCGGCAAAATCCTTGTTCACATGAGTCGGGTTGAAATTGCCGATAATCCCGGTGAACTGATAGATATCCGCCTCGGTAATGGTCTTCCAGAATGATGCGGTATCACCTATGTTGATCTCATCGATTGTCAGACCAACACTGTCTTCCATACTTTGCAAATGCATATCTTTTTCCTTTTGCTTAAAAATCGGCCAGCATTACGCGCCGATTGTGCTCAAACCGCCATCAACGTAATAATTATAACCGCTAAGGGCCTTGGCGGCGTCGCTTACCAAAAAGGCGGCCATGTTGCCAACGTCTTCCTGGCTGATATCGCTGTAATTGGCCACACGCTTTTCGGCGAACTGCATCAGGTTTTCAAAATCCTTGATACCGGAAGCAGCACGAGTGCGCAGTGGTCCGGGAGAGATACAGTTTACGCGGATGCGTTTTTCTGCCAACTCGGCAGCCAGATAACGGGTGGAACTTTCAAGGGCTGCCTTGGCTGGACCCATGACCTGATAGTTTTCGATTACCTGCTGTGATCCATGATAGGTCATGCTGATAATACTGCCGCCGTCCTTCATGAGCGGTTCGGCCAGCTTGGTCATGCGCATCAGCGAGTGGCAGGAAACATCCATGGCCATCAAAAAGCCTTCCAGTGAGCAGTCAGTCAATCGGCCATGTAAATCCTGCAAGGGCGCAAATGCTATAGAGTGCACCAGAAAATCAAGCTTGCCCCATTTCTTTTCGATTTCGGCAAACACGGCTTCCAGCTCACCCTCTACCTGAACATTGCAGGGCACAATGATCGAAGCCTGGACATCTTCGGCCAACGGGCGAACGTATTTTTCGGCCTTCTCATTCAAATATGTTACAGCCAGCTCTGCTCCAGCGGCTCGAAATTTCTTGGCACATGCGTAAGCAATACTGTCTTGATTGGCCATGCCGATAACAAGACCCTTTTTTCCGTTCAAATCTACAATTCCACTCATACATTACTCCTTATTTTTGGCGAATCTATACTTTTTTACCGATATAGTCAATCATTCCAGTTGAAGGGCTATATCAATAAAGAATCGGCGAAAAGGGAATCCCATGTTGTTCCACAGCTCGTTGTCACCTACCATATCTCCATGATTGACCTGGGTGCGGTCATATATTTCATTTACGACCCCGCCAAACTCTCCCCATTTGGCAGAAGAAACCGAAACAACACCATCGTTTGGTCCCTCGTATGACGCGATTAATTGCGACATTTGAGCGTATACCGGATCAAGATAACGCCAGTCTATCCGGCCAGCGTAACTTATATACCGTACCCTTGGGTCATCCGGGGTTTCTTCATTAAAGCGCGCCATGCTTTCCCTGGTCATCTGTTGTAAAACTTCCTTGCTTTGCGGCTGGCTATCACCAATTACATTGGCAAAACTGTTGACCACCTCTTCGGCGGCTTCGCTGGCAGGGCCCAGGTATTCCAAAAACAGCTCGGCAAGCACGGTTCCGCGATGAGGGGTTGCAATAGTCACCAGGGTTGCCACCCGGTCGCCATAGCCCAAATGGGTAATCATATAGCGAGCATCAATGCCACCCTTGGAATGGGCAATGATATGCACCTTATCCTTGCCGCTGACCGCCAGGGCGTGATCAATATCACGTGCTAAAAACTCCGCATTATGTTCGATAGTGCCAAAGGCATCACGGTTGTTCAGAAAAACCTGAGCGCCATGCCGCCGTAGTGTATTTTCTACATTGCGAAAGGTGGCCAGAAGGCGCATCCCGACCTCGCTGCGCACCTTGCTGCGGCGAAAAAAACCATCCACCAATACGATGGGATTCTGAAGGTGCTGCAGCTTGGCCGGGGCGTTTATCACCGCCCGGTCAATCGGCACTGCCAGTCTTTCCATTTCTCCTTCGGCCTGCACATGAGAGCCCATGATCAGCATCGCCAGCAGAGACAAAATGCAACGGCTGCCTTTGCGACCATTAATTATCCTCATATATTCAATATACCTACGATAGCACCCGGATTCAACAGTACTTGCCAATATATAAAAAAGAAGGCTTAATAATAATGGGGAGAGTGCAATGGAGAACCAGCGAAGCGCCAGCCGACGCCGGGTTTTTTATTACCTGGAAGCTTGGGATATCGAAGGCCAAAAGCCAATCGGTCGCATTGGTGATGTATCGGAAAACGGAATTATGCTGCTGACCAGCAGTCCGCTTGAACTTAATGGGTCATATCATATACAGGTCAAATTGCCAGCAACCATGGCAAACATGCCCGATAGCATTGATATCCATATCCGCGACTGCGAGCATGAATGTCCTGTAGTCACGGGCATTGCCGCCAAAGCTGAGAATATATGGGCGATTGTTTTCAAAGAGGTATTCTGAGTCCACCTCGCCTGTCGCTGGGGTGTTCCTTTGAAACGGTCGAAAATGCAGACGTTCCAGTGGAACATTGTAAAGTTTGTTCGTCAGCTCGATATCAAAACTGCTGTGAACTATGACCAGATC
>CAZDYA010000091.1:0-6099 GCA_964509515.1 uncultured Spirochaeta sp. | reverse complement strand
TTGCGCATGATATCGCGGGTACGGTCGGTTACGTGTTTTTCGAGGGTGGCATTCCATTGTTCCATGGTCTTGCGTGCCTTTTCGATGTTCCTTCTGGATTCCAGTAATTGTAACTGGGTCATGACACGCGCCAGCACTTCCTCGCTTTGGTACGGCTTGGTGATATAGTCAACGCCGCCGGCATGAAAAGCCTTGACCTTGTTTTCAACATCCTGAATGCCGCTGACAAAAATAACCGGAATATCTGCGGTGATGGTATTGGCCTTTAGCTGGCGGCAGACCTCAAAGCCATCGGCATCAGGCATGTCAATATCCAGCATGATGAGATCAGGGGGAGACTGCAGGGCAATATCAATACCGGATTGCCCGCTTTGGGCCTGCCGAATCCGGTAATCACCGCCCTCAAGTAGATCAGAAAGTGCCGAGAGGCTGGAAACACTGTCATCTATGATAAGCACGGTTGCCTGATTAATCATTTGAGGCATTCTATCACAAATATCCTTTCTTCGGTAGAGAAGATTATATCAGTTTTTGAAACCCGAGATCGGTGGAGGAATCAAGCCGCCGCGCGATATCAACTGCTCACAACTATAGCTGTTAACCGGCATTACGGGCGCACGGCCCAAAAGCCCTCCGAATTCGACCCATTCACCGGCCTTTTTGCCCGGGGCCGGAATCAGTCGCGCCGCGGTGGTCTTGTGATTCATCATGCCGATGGCCAATTCATCGGCAATGATGCCGGAAATGGTGGCTGCGGTGGTATCGCCGGGATTACCACCATATCAAGTCCAACTGAACAGATAGAGGTCATGGCTTCCAGCTTTTCGATGGTCAGGGCGCCGATCTCGGCGGCTTCTGCCATGCCCTCGTCTTCGCTTACAGGCAGAAATGACCCGCTTAGGCCGCCAACGCGCGAAGAGGCCATGAGGCCGCCTTTTTTTACTGCGTTGTTTAACAGGGCAAGGGCGGCAGTTGAGCCGGGGGCACCGGCATGTTCAACACCCATTTCTTCAAGAATGCGAGCGACGCTATCTCCGACAGCCGGGGTAGGGGCTAATGACAGGTCTACAATGCCTTGGCTGACCCCCATGCGGCTGCTGGCTTCGCTGGCAACCAGCTGTCCAAGACGGGTGATCTTGAAAGATATCTTTTTGATTATTTCAGCCAGTTCGTCCATGGTGGCTGAAGGATTGTTTTTGATCGCTGAATAAACGGCTCCCGGGCCGCTGACACCAACGTGCAGGGCATATTCCGGTTCGCCAAAACCGTGAAAGGCACCTGCCATGAAAGGATTGTCTTCGGGAACATTGCAGAAAACTACGAGCTTGGCGCAGCCGAAGCCGGCCTGATCGGCAGTTGCCCCAGCCAGTTCCTTGATCACATGTCCAATGCGGGCGATGCCGTCCATATTGATGCCTGCCCGGCTGGTGCCGAGGTTGACTGACCCACAGACTCTATTGGTGCTGCCCAGGGCTTCCGGAATCGAATCGATGAGCCGCTGTTCGCCGGGGGTTGTCCCCTTGTGCGTGAGGGCGCTAAAGCCACCGATAAAGTCGATGCCGGCATTTTCGGCAGCGGCGTCCAGGATGCGGGCAAAGCCGGCCGGGTCTTTGTCTCCGCAGGCTTCAGCGATAACTGACAGCGGCGTAATGGAAACCCGGCGGTTGATGATAGGTATTCCAAAGTCCTGGCTGATCTCCTGGCTAACTTTTACCAGTTTTTCGGCGCCGCTTGTTACCTTGTCGTATACAGCCTGTCTGGTAGCCTCGACGCTGCCGCGGATGCAGTCCACCAGATTGATTCCAAGGGTGACCGTTCTGATATCGAGGTTCTGTTCATTAAACATGCGGAATGTTTGTTCAATTTCAAAATGAGAAAACATGCTGGCTCCTTGTCAGATGCGGTGCATTGCTTGAAATACGCCTTCGTGCTGGACGGTAATGGTCAGCTCTATCTTCTCTCCCAGTTGGTGCAAATCATCGCGTAACTGCTGAATGGAAATTTCCATCTTGCTGTAATCGGTGAGCATCATCATGGTGAAATTCCCCTGAAGGATGGTCTGGCTGATGTCAAGGATGTTTACGCCGCGCTCGGCCAGCGATGTGCTGACGGCGGCAATGATTCCGGGCTTGTCGTGTCCAACAACGGTGATAACTGCGCGCATGGTGCCTCCAAAGGCGATATTCTAACGGATTTCGTTACGAGTTGAAAGTATGTTATGCTGCTGTTGTGGTACCAAAGGAATTTATTGATATACCATATTTGACGATGGGTCGGTTTCTTAAAAAGCGATTTGGCGGCCCGGTATATAAAATCGGCGTCGACGCAGGCTTCTCCTGTCCGCACCGGGGTGAGTTGCGCCAGCAGGGCGGCTGTACTTTTTGCAGCGCTCATGGTTCGCGTTCTCCGCTTATAGGCAGAGCTGATGACCTGTCTTCGCAGATAAGCCGGAACGCCGCATATTGGCGTCAGCGTTATCCCCAGGCCAAATTAATGCTGTATTTTCAGGCTTATACCAATACCATGGCCCCGCCCGAAGTATTGCGTGGAATTTATGCACAAGGACTTGGCTGTGAAGAATTTTGCGCCCTGGTGGTTGGTACCCGGCCGGACTGTTTGCCGCCCCCTGTAATCGAGGTGATTAAATCATTCCGCCAGCCGGGAAGAGAGGTCTGGGTTGAGTTGGGCCTGCAGTCAGCCCATGATGCCACGCTAAAGCGTATCAACCGTGGCCATGGTACTGCCGAGTACCAGGATGCGGCTGTACGTTTGGCTGAGCAGGGCATTCCTGTTGTTCCACATCTGATCTTTGGCCTGCCAGGGGAGGGAGACGCCGAAAGGGAATACAGTATTAACTGGATCATTAACAACACCCCGTCTTTGCTTGGGGTCAAGATTCATAATCTTGTGCTCATCCCGGGCACAGTCATGCATGATCAGTGGCTGGCTGGAAAGTTGCAGACTTATTCGATGCAGGAGCATCTGGAGGCGGTTATTGCTGCTCTGGAAATATTGCCGCCTGATTCGGCGGTGATGCGGCTTACAGCAGATGTGCAGGCCGATGCCGGGGCAGACCCCCGGTTTTCCGAGCTTTGGCCAACAACGGTTTTTACCGGTCGTTTGCAGCA
Source organism: uncultured Spirochaeta sp. (assembly GCA_964509515.1). Classification (GTDB taxonomy): domain Bacteria; phylum Spirochaetota; class Spirochaetia; order DSM-27196; family DSM-8902; genus Spirochaeta_B. The sequence continues at coordinate 2,971 of CAZDYA010000091.1, read as the reverse complement.
AAAGATGCGAGAGTTGGCGACCTGGCAGGGTCGTCGCCGAAATTTGTGACACTGTGCAGGCTTGCAAAATCAACAGAAATGTACAAAATTAAGAATGGGGAGTAAACGGAGGTAAAAATGGCAAGTGATAATCAGGGCTGGCAGGATTTTACTATTCAGGGTTCTAATGAAGACGAGAAGCTCTCAGCATATTATTGGCCTACGGATAATCCCCGCGGGCTATTGGTAATTGTGCACGGTCTGGCAGAACACGCAGGCCGATATGATGCCTTTGCCCGTTACATGAATCAGCGCAAGATTGCTGTTGCCGCCTATGATCAGCGGGGTCATGGCCGTACAGCAGCCAACGGCGGCAAGCATGGATTTGTCGCTCCCCGGCAAACAACAAATATCCTGCTGGCCGATATCAACAGGGCAATCGCCTGGGCCAGACAGCTCGTGCCAGGTGCCCCACTTGTTTTGATGGGACACAGCATGGGGTCTTTGTTGGTACGCGTTGCGCTGGCCGATCCCGGTTTGAATGAGAGCTGCAAGGCCGCTATTTTTTCAGGAACGGCCGGGCATCCGGGGATTGCTGGCAGAGCTGGGGTATTGCTGGCTGGATTGATTTCACTATTCCGTGGGCCTTCGCATCCCTCCAGATTGATTGATTCCATGGTCTTTGGTGCCTACGCGGCAAAATTTAGCCCGGTGCGCACTGGTTTCGACTGGCTCTCAAGAGATGAGGCCATGGTTGATGCTTATATCGCTGATCCCTGGTGTGGCTTTACCGCATCCGCTTCATTGTTTAAATCCCTCATTAGTGTCTCGATGCGTGCGAATACCGAGCGTAGTATCAGACAAATCCACCAGGACTTGCCAATCCTGTGCTTTGCTGGTGATCACGATCCGGTAGGGGATTTTGGCTCTGGGGTGCACAAGGTCGTTCAAATGCACCGGGCAGCTGGTGCGCGCAATTTGACACTGCAGTTATATGCCGAAGGCCGGCACGAAATGCTAAACGAGACCAATCGTCTTCAGGTTTATACAGATATTGCCGATTGGATTTTACAGTTGGAATAAGGCGGAAAAATGAATAATAAAAAAATTACTCTTCGTGTGCTGTTGGCGACTTTCATAAGCATCTATTTAGCCATCATTGGTTATACCATTCTGCTTCCCCAGATCTTTGTTATGGGGCCCGCCGAGGCCGCTGCTTTCTGGAGGAAGATGCTGATCGTCGTGACCCTGGTTGGGTCTTTGGCAACCTGGATTGTATACATGTTTTACCGTCCGGTCGCCCAGGCCTTGCTGATTTTAGACCAAGGGAAGGAGCTTGATAAAAAAAGCTTTTTGAAGGCCCAAAAGGCCTTCAAATCGGTCGAAGGCTTTCTTTTTGCCATCGGGCTGGCAGCCTATAACCTTGGAGCGGTGGCCAATATGGTGCCGGAATTGATTGGTGGAGGACCGATTGACCGTACCTATTGGATATTCCGTTTTTTTTTGGCAGGATCTTTCGGTTTTGTTAATGGCATAATGACCGCCCGTATGGTTAACTTGGCCTGGATACAGGCCAAATACCGTATGGGTATAGTTCGCTTTGAAGAATCGCACAAAAAAACATCGACACTTGTCAAGCTTGGGGTTCCCATAACCCTGGTCATGGTGATGCTGCTGGTCTTTTTTACCTCGGCGGTGCTGTATTATTCCATCATGATTGATCGCGGCAAGGTAAGCTTTTCGGTAGCTGGTGCTATCAGGCATTTTGTTCCTTTTGCCATTTTTCTTGGAATAGAGGCCGTAATGATTATTTTTGCCATGTTGCAGGAAAGTCAATCCCATATTAAACATCTGCAAAATCAAGTAAACCGTCTGGCTTCCGGCGAAATGGATCTTGCTTCGCGCATCTTTATCATCAGCTATGATGATATGGGTTATATGTCTTCGGGCATGAACCAGATTCTTGAAAACCTGAAGAACAGTATTATTGCTGTCCGAATGCAGGCGGCGGCCCTGGATTCAGCCGGCAAGGAACTATCCCAGAATATGAATCAGACTGCTACTGCCGTTGGACAAATAATTGCGAATATTGAAGGGGTGCAGCAGCAGACAATGAACCAAACGTCAGCAGTCGAGGAAACCAATACGGCTGTCGATCAGATATCTCAGCTGATTTCGCGCCTCAACAGCAGGATTGAACAGCAGGCGGTTACGGTCAGCCAGTCATCATCAGCCATCGAGCAGATGCTGGCAAGCATTCAGTCAGTCACCGAAACGCTGATTAATAATAGTGGGAACATAGATCGTTTGACCAAGGCGTCTGAAAGCGGCCGGGTGGATCTAAGCTCTGTAGCGTCTGACATACAGTTGGTGGTAAAAGATTCTGAAAGCCTGCTGGAAATTAGTACGGTTATTCAGGAGATCGCCAGTCAAACCAACCTTTTATCTATGAATGCGGCTATTGAAGCCGCCCACGCCGGTGAAGCTGGCAAGGGCTTTGCAGTTGTTGCCGAAGAAATCCGCAAGCTGGCCGAGACCAGCGGCCAAGAGGCTCAGAAGGTTGCCGGTGTTTTGACCAAGATCAAGACAGCGGTCGACAAGATAACCCAGTCAACGGCCCAGGTGTCCAATCGTTTTGAAGAAATTGATTCCGAGATCAAGATTGTTGCTGCCCAGGAGTCCATGATCCGTAACGCCATGGAAGAGCAAAGCGCTGGCAGCCGCGAGGTATTCGAGGGTATCAGTCAGCTGAACGATATTACCCAACAGGTAAAAGAAGGTTCCGGACAGATGCTGCAGGCCAGTAGGCAGGTAATACAGGAAGGTCGACGACTAAAGACCATTACTACCGAGATAGCCGAAAGCATGGCCCAGATGGCAGAGGGCGCTGGTCAGATCCAGTCAACCGTAGAAGCTGTTGATACTCTGGGAATGCAGAACAGTCAGAGCATTGCCGAGCTACTGCATGAGTTGGAACAGTTTCATACCGAAA
>CAZDYA010000090.1:0-6119 GCA_964509515.1 uncultured Spirochaeta sp. | reverse complement strand
TTGGGACGCAGCCATAGCAGAGTGGAAAGAAATCATTCGCGCTGGTGAAGCCGGATTGGCACTGCAGCAAAGGGTGGAAATATTCGAAGAACGCATGGGTCTTGGCCGGGAGCTGTTTGAAAAAGAGCAATATGTGTTGGCTGCCGAGATCAGTGGAATCACCGATCGGGCCAGTTTTTTCAGGCGGCCGACTTCCGTCAGATCCCTGCCAGACGGTAGCAACCTGGTTGTATCATTTGTTGGTCACAAAATTGCATTTATTGATCCTAATGGCAATATGACACGTCAACTTCAGGGCGGAATAGGTGGTCTTGATGGTCCATACGATGTCGTTTCCCTGCCGGATGGCGGCTATCTGGTTTCCGAGTTTTCGGCTGACAGGGTTTCTCGACTGAACGAGAGGGGCGACCGGGTGGCAAGCTTTGGTACTGCCGGCAGTGCACCCGGACAGATGTTGGGGCCTCAGTTTATTTCACTTGATGATACTGGTCACGTATATGTTTCGGACTGGGGAAACCGCAGGGTTCACAAGTATACTGTTGATGGTGAGTTTCTTTTTTCGGCTGGCGGTGAGTCCCCGGGGTACTCTGGTCTGGAAAGACCAGTTGGAGTTCTATGGTGGCAGAATGCTTTGTGGGTTACAGATGCGAAGAAGGCAGTGATCGAAATTTTTGATGCAAGTGGAAACCATTTGCGAACCATTTCCAACGAAGCCTTTATCTCTCCTCAGTCATTGGCCGTTTACGATGATAATACCTTGCTGATTACAGATCGCAACCGGATACTATTGTTTAACGTGTCTTCATCCGCCGTTGCCATAATCAAGGATGGTGCTACCAGCAAGATCTCCAGCGCATCGCTTGATGCTAATGGGAATATCGTTGCTGTTGATCATGATTTGCAAACCATGGTTGTTTTTACACCTGTTTCCCAGTTGTACGCTGGGATGCATATTACCATTCAGCGCATTGTTGCCGATGAATTCCCGCTGGTACATTTGGAAGTAACCGTTGAGGACCGGGCTGGAAATCCTATTGTCGGTCTGGACAAGAGAAATTTCGTTATTTCTGATTCCATGGGCGCAACTCAGGATATTCAAATGGAATTTGCCGGTTGGCGTAGTTCTTCGGTTCATTCCATGATGATTGCGATCCCGGGGGCCCCGAATCATCGTTATGCAGATATACTCGGGAGTCTGGTTGAGCAACAATATGGCTTGCGGCAGGAAAATGACTCTTTTCAGATTGTGGTGGCAGCCGAAAACCCCAGGATCGAGGTCGATACACGCGATGCCGCCCTGGCGGCTGGGCAAACCGCCCGCCGGTTGTTGTCCAGTGGTCAGTCAGCTGGTTCTCTTGACATTGCGATCAGATATGCTGCTAGCGAACTGTTGCAACGACGGGGTCGAAGGCATCTGATTATTGCATCCTCTGCCGGGGAATATCTGCCTGAATTCCAGACATATGGAATAATCGAATTAGCACGCTACTGCCAGATAAATCATATAAATGTATCAGTGCTGAAACTCGGACAGGGTGAAATTGATGACCGTTTGCAATATCTTGTGGAGGAGACCGGAGGTACGGTACATTCTGATGCTGATCCAAAGGGTATAGCACCCTTGATGCAGCATGGCAGGCAGATGCCAAGTGGTTGGTATTCCCTGTCATATTCGAGTTTGGCCAATAATGATTTTGGCCGGCGGTATCTTCCAATAACGGTCGAGGCCATGCTGCTACAGAGATCTGGCCGTGATGAGTTGGGCTATTTTTCTCCTTTGGAGTTTTGATTTTTTATGGGTAATTCAATCGGTTTTAGTGCAGACCATGCTTCATCAGTGAAAGAAAAGAGCAGCGAAAAGGTCAAAGAGCCGGATATGTACCAGGTGATCCTGCATAATGACGATTTTACGACGATGGAGTTTGTAATCGAAGTTTTGATGAAGGTTTTTCACCAGACAATGAATCAAGCAACTCAAATAATGCTGTCAGTGCATGAACGGGGACAAGGAAGGGTTGGGGTTTATACCTATGATATTGCTTCTACAAAAGCTCAGCAGGCAATGACCATTGCCAGGAAACGCCAATATCCTTTGAAAGTAACAGTAGAGAAAATATAACTGGGGGGATCATGCACATTGACTCAGAGGTTCAGCAGATCCTGAATCAGGCTTATCAGGAAACCAAAAATCGCAGTCATGAATATATTACACCGGAGCACGTTCTATATGCAGCGCTGCATTCAGATATGGCCTGCAGTATTCTTGAGCAGGCGGGAGCAAATACTGACGAGATACGCAGTCTGCTTGATTCGCATTTGAACGAAAAGGTTCCTGTAGTGGACACTGATGAACCATCGCAGACCCTGGGTTTCAAGCGGGTGATAGAGAGGGCGGTTTTTCACTGTGAAAGTGCAGGAAAAGAGATCGTCGATATAGGCGAGATTTTGGTTTCGCTTTTTGACGAACAGGAGTCATTTGCTTCATATTTTATTCAGCGTTTTGGGGTGAGGAGAATTGATATTCTTGAAATTGTGGCCCATGGAATGCCTGATGATCTTTTTGATATGGATACTGATTCAGAGATGGGTGCCATTGAATCTGATGGGTTTGAATATGAAGAAGATGAATTCGATGAAGACGCAGAAGATGAGAGCGAGACTGTCTCGAGAAAAAAAAGGTCGCGAGATCCGCTAGCAAGGTTTACCACTGATCTGACACAGCTGGCGCGAGATGGAAAACTGGAACCTTTGATTGGAAGACAGGATATTCTTGAGCGGACAGTGCAGGTTTTATGCCGGCGCATGAAAAATAATCCGGTTCATCTTGGTGATCCTGGAGTGGGTAAGACCGCCATTACCGAGGGGCTGGCCTCTGCTATAGTTGATGGTAAAATCCCTCCGGTGCTTCAGGACTACACTGTATTAATGCTGGATATGGGTGCATTATTGGCAGGGACACGCTTTAGAGGTGATTTCGAGGAGAGGGTCTCCAAGGTTCTTGCCGCCTTACGGAAAAAGGACAAGGTGATCCTGTTTATTGACGAGATCCACACCCTGGTTGGAGCCGGGGCCGTCAACGGTGGATCAATGGATGCCTCAAACATGCTAAAACCTGTGCTTGCCAAGGGCGATATAAGGGTGATTGGCGCTACTACTCACGAGGAATATCGCAAGTTTTTTGAAAGGGATAGAGCATTAATCCGGCGTTTTCAAAAGATTGAAGTTGACGAACCTGATGAGGAACAGGCCTTGGCTATTTTGACAGGTCTGGCTCCCAAGTATGAGAGCTATCATAAAGTTACATATTCTCCGGCGGCATTGAAGGCAGCGGTTCATCTTTCTGCCATGTATATAACTGAACGCTTCCTTCCGGATAAAGCTATTGATGTAATTGATGAGTGCGGTGCGTATACCCGTGTCATGCAGCTACATGAATCCGAGGACCATGTTGTAAGGGTTGATGAGCAACTTATCGAGCAGGTTGTGGCCAAGATTGCCCGTATCCCTGAACGCAAGGTAAGTACCGATGAAAGACAGCAGCTTAAGGATTTGCAGGCCAGATTGGAAAGCAGGGTGCTAGGGCAGCAGCATGCAGTTGAATCGGTAGTTCAGTCCATCAAGCGTTCCCGAGCCGGGTTCCGCTCGGCAGACAAGCCAGTGGCATCATTTTTGTTTGTTGGTCCGACCGGAGTTGGGAAAACCGAGTTATCACGTGCGCTGGCAGATGAGTTGGGCATTGCATTACACCGTTTTGACATGAGTGAATATCAGGAGAAGCATACTGTCTCGCGCCTGATCGGGAGCCCTCCTGGTTATGTTGGTTATGAAGAAGGGGGGCTATTAACCGATGCCGTCAGAAAAACTCCGCATGCCGTTGTTTTGCTTGACGAGATTGAAAAGGCGCATAGCGACATTTACAACATCCTTTTACAAATAATGGATTACGCCACGCTTACCGACAATAGCGGCCGCAAGGCCGATTTTAGAAACGCTGTTTTAATTATGACCTCCAATGCGGGAGCCAGGGATATTGGAAAGCAGCAGATAGGTTTTGGTGAGAGATATATCGCCACCGAAGCCATTGGTGATGCGGTCGAGAAGGTGTTTTCTCCAGAGTTTCGCAATCGCCTGGATAAAACGGTTGTTTTTGAAAGGCTGAATGAAAATATCGTTGAAGGGATTGTCAGCAAGGAAATCGAACTTTTTGCATCTCAGATTGCCGAAAAAGGCATTGAATTAACAGCTGATGAGGCCAGTATCCGATTGATAGCACAGAAGGCGTATTCCCCCGAATTTGGGGCTCGTTTTATCGCAAGATATATCGAAGAGCACGTTAAAACCCCCTTGGTCGATAAAGTTTTGTTCGGTTCGCTGGCTGACGGAGGAAGGGTAATAATCACCGAGAAGGACGATGCCATTGTCGTTGATTGCTCGTAGACCCGAAGATCAGTACCCAATGCCCATCCCTGGTGATGCTGGTGAAAGGGAAATGTGGTATATGGGGGGCGAGCTTAACCCGTATTCCATCATGGCTGCTTACAGGCAGGGTTTTTTTCCCTGGCAGGGAGATCCCTTGGGCTGGTGTTCACCCAATCCCCGCTTTGTAATCCGCCCCGAGGATTGGCACGTGCCGCGTTCCCTTGCGCGGCAGTTAAAGAAAAACCGTTTCAAGATAACAGTTTCGCAAGCACTTTCAGAGGTTCTTACCGGCTGTATGACAATTAACAGACCCGGTCAGGACGGTAGCTGGTTAACACCCGCAATGGTAGAGGCATATACCCAACTCGGAGAAATGGGTGCTGTATTGTCAGTTGAGGCCTGGTACGATGGTAATTTGGCCGGCGGTCTGTACGGTGTTTTGGTTGGCAGCATTTTTGTCGGTGATTCAATGTTTTCTTATGTCAGCGGGGCCAGTAAGTCTGCGTTTGTCGTGCTGGCGCAGTTGTTATGGGAATCAGGTTACACCATGATCGATTGCCAGGTCTATTCAGATCATCTGGCGCAGTTTGGGGCTAAAGAGATAAACAGAAAAGCATATATGGAACATTTATTTGCCGAGAGGGATAAAAAATGCCAGGTTCTTGCTACTAGCCGATTAGTTGTTTAACCTTGGAGATTTCTTCGTTGGAAAGGGGCCGCACAATTTCGTATAGGGTGGCTTCGGTATCAACTACCTTGGTTTCTTTCTCTAAGCCGCCTTCCGGGTTAATAAGTATTCGGACCTTGGGAGCCTTGTAATTGCCCTGATTGGTTTCGACGACCATGCCCTTGGCACCGTTTTTAAGCAGTACGAAGGTGCCCAAAGGAAAGAGGGAAAGGATGATAATGAGTACGCGGATGATATTGCCGTCATACATGGTATCCTTGCGTTTTAGCATATCAATAATACTTGAATGACCGTTGAAGGCCCCTCTGAAGGGTCTCTTTGATGTCAGGGCAGCATAGGTGCTGGCCACGTTAATGATTTTTCCGTAACTGCTGATTTTGTTGCTGCTTAGTCCACGCGGATAACCAGAGCCGTCCATGTTTTCCCGGCACTCAAGCACGCCAAGTGAAACACTCATCGGAAAAGAGTTTTGTTTAAGTATCTTGTATCCCAGGACAGTGTGCGCCATGATGGCTTTTTTCTCGATAGGGTTGAGCATTTTGTTGCTCATGTAAATCTGGGTTGGTAGCTTTATCATGCCGATTTCATGCATCAGCGCGGCCGTTGCCAGTTCAATTAACCGGTAGGCTGGCATTCGCATGGTGGCGCCAATGGCAACTGCCAATATGGTGGCCTTTACCGAGTGGACAACAATATAGTTGTGTGAATCAGAGTTGAATTCGGTAATCCGCAGCATGTAATGGCGCTTGGAATTCACCCGGTCAATGATTTTCTTGACGTGCTCAGTGATATCTATTTGTGAAAGGGTGTTGGCTTTAATGTAATTGGCAAAGGTTTTTTCCAGGAAATTCAGGCTGTCCAAAAAGTGTTTTTGGCTTTCGCTTAAGGCCTCCACGCTAGTGCCAATTGGAGTGCCTTCTTCTATCACTGTTTCAATATCAATATCTTCTGTTTCTGCTGATCCCGTTGTTTCTTCGGCGGTATCCATGGGATGGCCATCAGAATAGACGTA
>CAZDYA010000089.1:0-6122 GCA_964509515.1 uncultured Spirochaeta sp. | reverse complement strand
TCCATACCGGGCCTGGAGGGCGAAAAATGAAGCAGCCTACCATCCTGGCCTTTGACACCAGCACAGAAATATTCGCGGCCTGCCTGCAGGGCCCGATGGGGACCTGGAAAAAGACCTTTCGTGAAGGCCTGAAGCATGCTGAACACATTGCCGACACCGCTGCCCATCTGCTGTCCTTTCTGCCGGGCGACAGACCGCTGGATCAGGTGGATGCGGTTTGCTATGCGCGCGGCCCCGGGTCGTTTACCGGACTGCGAATTGCTGCGGCGTTCTGCAAGGGGCTTTGCGCCGATGGCAAGCCGGCGCTTGTTTCGGTACCTACCCTGCAGGCCATGGCCAGAACCTGGCTAATCAGCACGGACCTTGCGGCCAGGGAATACGACTACCTAATGCCCTGCATCGATGGGCGCAAGCAGAGGTTTTTTGTTCAACTGTGCACAATGGATGGTCAGGCGGCGGAGCCGGTCAGCGACGCTGACCTTGCGACCGTGCAAAAAATACTTGCACGCTGCGATGATGGCAGGCGGACGCTGGTCATTGGGCCGCACGCTACGGCCTTGAGGGAGTTCACCGGACGACAGGATTTGAATATTGACGATGGGGGCGAGGGCTGCGCGGAAGGCCTTGTACAGCTCGCCGCCGAGGCCCTGGTAAAAAATCAGCTTGATGATGACTGGCAGGGGCCTCAGTACTTCCGCCTAAGCCAGGCCGAAGAATAAACTAGTCTTCCTGAAACAGGGTGAAATCAGGCAGGCTATCAGCGGCAGAACGGGCAGCCTCAAGGTTCTCGCTCTGAATCGCCTCGTATACCTCATGCCGGTAAACAGGCACATGATTGGGCGCCTTGATTCCAAGCTTAACCTGATCGCCCTTCACCTCGATAACGGAAATCTCAATTTGATCACCAATCAGTATTCGCTCGTTCTTTTTTCTGGCAAGTACTAACATGCGCGTGTCCTTGCAAGCTCTTCAAACACATGGTGCCTGACCAGCCAGCGCTCATCATTCAAGATAAGCTGCTTTCCAAGACGGTTACGCTTGTTAATTACTACCGGACCCTGAAGGTTCGCCGTCATCTTTCGCTGCTCGGCTGGAATCGTAAGAATGGAAAACACCAATAGTTCATCGCCTTCCTGAAATTCGATGTCTTCAAGCTCTTCCGGAGAAGGATCAACAAGATAGTCAGTTCGAAAAATAAGGGGATCAATCATGACAAATGCTACTTCTACAATCTCCATACTCTGCAGCCAGTAGAATGGCTGTTGATGGCTGTCCATTAGCACAAAATCACGCAAGCGCTCAAAACCCAGCAAACCAGACGGAAATACAATCTTTTGTCTGGCATCTACCTCGATCTCGCCATATGCCTTCGTTTGAATCTTCATCTACGCCCCCGCCTTATCTTAGAAAATCAAGTAATGTCGGCTGCATGATGCGCGCCGCCGTTGCCAATGCTGCCTTATGCGTGCCTTCCAGCCGCTTGAGCTCGGTTATGGCCTCGGCCATATCCAGATCAACCATATGAGAATTCCATTCCTGTACAGTCAAGCGGTCGTTGGAAAGCTTATCAAGCCCCATTTCCAGCCTGGTTTGTCGGGCGCCCAGCTGCCCCAACTCGCCCAGCATCTTGTTCATGGCGGCATCAATGCCCCCAAGCCCTGCACCACCAACATCAAATGTCTTGCCTTCCAGCATGGTGTCCCTTAGGCTGATAACCATATCGAAGGCGCTGCCCCCAAAAACCTCGGCATCGGGCGAAAAGTTATGTGGAGGTCTGGCATCCTGCGAGGCCGCTGTGATTCCCAAATCCTGCAAAACCGTACTGTTACCTCGATCTTCCAGCCAAAGCTGCTGCGGCTCCATTGTTTCCAGTACAAGGGTATTATCGACCGAGTCCATGCGGGCGCGCACCCCGACCCCAGCGTTGTTGATCTTGGCCATTATGGCATAAATGGAATCGCCTTCCATCAATTCAATCTCTTTGCCCTGTATGCTGATCACCGAATTCTGCTGCACCTGGTAGTCAGCGGTATCAACGGCTCCATATACCTGTTGATTCTCTGCCCAGAAGACGGCATTGCCGGGAATGTTGGTATCCATAAAAACACCCTCGGCTATTTCGGTCTGATTGCGGGTAATGTCGCCGGTATATCTTACCTCGGTAATTAGCTGTCGATCTGACCCGGGCACATTGCCCTCCGAAGCTATAAAGGGTGTTGAGTCAACCTTGGCACCGGCGAAAACCGCCTTGCCCTTGCCGTCGGTAGCGTTGGCCAGGCTAACCAGCTCTTTCAGCAGCTCATTGACCTCGCCAGCCATTTGCTTTAGCTCATCCTCGCCATAAACCCCATGGGCACCCTGAACCGCCAGCTCACGCACCCGGTGGAAAACCTCGACCGCCTGGCGCATCTGGCCCTCTGTATAATTTTGGGAATCGATTACCGACTGCGCGTTCCTTTGGTAGCGTTCCAGCCGCGCATCGTATGATTGCAGGCGGGTTGCATGCCCAGCGGCAACCGGGTCGTCACGCAGCTCCTGAATACGCTTCTGCGACGACATCTGGTTCTGAACACGGCTAAGCTCAAGCTCGCGGTTCCTCATGTAAAAAGACATATTATTGTTACTGTAGTTGGTACTGACACGTTCCATTTAATTATACCCCCAGCCTGTTAATAAGCACATCCAGCATATCGTTAACGGTCGACATATAACGGGCCGCCGCATTATACCCATGCTGAAACTTGATCATCTGCGCCAATTCCTCGTCAATGTTAACCCCGGAAATGGAGTCACGAAGATCACGCAGATCCTTCATTATTTGGCGCTCGGTGTGCCAGGCAAGTTCGGCTTCCTGGCCCTTCAAACCAGCCTCTACAACCGTATCGGCAAAATAATCATCGAAGGTTGCAGTTTGTCCTACCATGACCGGATTATTTCGCAGCTTGGCGATCTCCATGGCAGCACTGCCATCACCAGCTTCTGCCGGCCGGCCATCGGTGCTTAGGCCGGCGGCAATGGTTGCCGGCTCCTGCCGCAACACCGGATTGACCTCTATCCAGGCCGAAGGATTGGCCTGCGGTGCCACGGCAATACTGTCAACACCAACCTGCAGTCCCAGCGCCGCATCGGCCTGTGCATAGGAATATCCACCCTCCGGTCCAGTGCCCGGTAACAGGCCGGCATAACCAGCCAAAAACTGGCCGCTATCCTGTACGGTCCGAATGACAAAATCCGGATTCTCAATGTTGGCCGCCGGAGTTCCCTTCAGTTCTATCTGATTATTTCGATTCAATCTGGCCACAACCTCGGCACCGGACATATTGATCCGCCTGATTACATCCTCAACACGATCAACGGGATTGTAATCAATAGTCACCGGACCCTCCGAACCACTCAGGGTAATGGTACCCTCTATCCCGATCTGATCCTGGGCGTTAACCCGGTTGGCCCCCTGCATCCTGAACAAGTGAGTCTGGTCAAAGGCTCCATCGCCAGTGCTATCAATGTTACCCAAAACGGTGTTAACACTGGGGCGCTCAACAAAGAAATCAACCCCGCTGCGCCCGTTCAGTCCCGAGCCATCGCGATGAATCTCGTTCACAAGATCAACAAAGTTGATGGTCATATTGTCCAGCTTCTGAATCTCATTCCTTAGATCGCCGTCACGCAGCTCCAGATGAGCAGCCATCTCGCCACCGCGCAATTCAAAGCCCTCTTCGGTATCCTTCCAGACTACCCGCGAGAAACCCTGATTGGCTGGTTCCGGGCGGGCCTCCAGCTCGACGGCAATTGCGCCCTGAACTATGTGCCGCCCTCCAACATAAATCGAAAACTCGTTGGGATCGCGGTAATCAGTCTGAATATCGACAATCTTGCCCAAACGCTCGGTCAAAAGATCGCGGCGGTCGTACAAGTCATTAGGTTCATCACCGGCCCCTTCGACCCGGACTATCTCTTCGTTTAGCTTGGCAATGTCCCGCACAAGCTCATTTACCTTGGCGACATCAGCCTGAATTTCATCCTCCAGCATGGTCTGAATGCGATAAAGGTCTTGATAGCGGTTCTGGATTCCAGCCATCAAGGAATTGCCCCTTTGCAAAACCACCTGACGGGCTGCCATTTGATCGGGGTGCAGGGAGAGCTCCTGCCAGGACTCCCAAAACCGGTCCATCAGATTACGTACCGATAAATCACCAGGCTCGGTGTACACCTGCTCAACCATCCGCAGGTATTCCTGTTTTTCGTTCCAAAAGGATTCGCCGTTAGCCTGAGCAACCAGACGCTGCTCAAGAATCATATCGCGAACACGTGCAACCCTGGCAACCTCGACCCCTTGGCCGATCTGCCCGGCGCGCTCGGCGCGGTTTAATCCCGGCTTGTCCAAAGGAGGATAGGCCTGCAATTCAACCCGCTGCCGGCTAAACCCCTCGGTTGAAGCGTTACTCAGGTTGTGTCCAACGGTTTGTAAACCGACGTTGTGCGCAAGAATACCGCGCTTAGCCAGTTCTACGCCTGAAAATGTTGATTGCATAATCCCTCCTGCCAAATCGGCCTATAAATGCTGATTGATCACCATTGCCGACATCTGCCTGCCCTGCATGTTGCCGTCACGCGAGTAGATCTTGCCGCGTGTCCCTGGAAAGACCTCTTCCACAATTTGCTGCATGGTTTCCACGGTATTGGTGATATAGGTATCAATACCCTCATGTAAAAACTGAACGCGCATCACGGCAATCTGCAAGCGCCGGTACAAGGACGCTATTTGCTGCCGCCTATCCGAGCTTAAATAGCCCAGCACCACCGAAAAACGGGTGCTTTCAGGCAGTCCAAGATGCTGACGTATCTCGGTCAGGTAGCGATGCCGGGTTTGCTCACAGCTGTAAACGGCATCACCCAGGGCATACAGCTGCTCAACAATGCTTTCCAGTTCACTCCAGTCTTTTTGCATTACCGCACGCTGCATCTTCTGTTCGTAATTTACGAGACCTTCAATCAAATCAAGCTGCCTCTGCAGCGTCTCCTGAAAATCAGTTATCAATTGCTGTATCTGCATAAAGACTCCTTTCTCTTTATTTCGGCATAAAAAAACAAAGCCTGAGTGAATTTATTCGCTCGGCTGGGCGGCAGGGCGGGGCCTGGTTGGTGGGACCTGGTTGGCGGGGCGCCACCCCATATCCCCGGCGCCACCCCGCCCAGGCACGCGGAGCCCTCGCGGCTGAGCCGCGCCCTCCAGCGAGCCCTCCAGCGAGCCCTCCAGCGAGCCCTCCAGCGAGCCCTCGGAGCCCTCGCTGCGTGGCACGCTCTCCAGCGTGCTCTCCAGCTCGCTCCCCAGCGCACCCGTCCCGCGTTGTCATGAAGGTATGCAAAGCATTGCGACCTGGGGTATATTAGGCGACGCATGAGCGGAAAAAACCACCATCAATCAAAAAAACGCCATCCTGTTACTGGCATGATCCGCGCGCTGCTAGCGGCGGGGTTTCTGCTGGCCGCCATGGCATCTAATCTTTCTGCCCAGCAAAACGCCCTTTTCCACGCGCCCTATTCGGACATCGATGCCCATATCGAAGCCCTGCTAGCCGCCATGAGCGACGAACAAAGGGCGGCGCAGGTTCTGATGGTCGGCTGGCCAAGCGTTGAGCCGTCCCCGGAGCTGATGCGCTGGATTCGCGAACGCAACATCGGTTCAATCAAGATTTTCGGCTGGAACGGCGGCGATGTACCTGCCATGGCATCGGCCATTGCCACCATGCAAAACGCTGCCCGCAATAATGCCCCCGGCATACCGCTGTTTACCGCCACCGACCAGGAAGGCGGCTGGGTTCGCCATATCAAGGATCTGACATCTATCACCCCGGGGAATATGGCCATCGGAGCCAGCGGCACCGCCTCTGATGCCTATCAGAGCGGGGTGCATATTGCCGGCGAACTGCAGAAGATGGGCGTTAACATGAACCTGGCGCCGACAGTGGATGTATATTCCCATCCCGAAGCCCATGTTATCGGTCCACGTTCGTTTGGGGATGATCCGCGGCAGACGGGGCTTCTTGGCGCTGCCTTTTTCCGTGGGCACCAGCGGCAGGGGGTGGTGGCGACCGGCAAGCACTTTCCTGGCCACGGCGGGG
>CAZDYA010000088.1:0-6249 GCA_964509515.1 uncultured Spirochaeta sp. | reverse complement strand
TTCGTTTATCTCGAGTACAACCACGTCGGCGGCCTCGATCATCTGGCGCTCATAGGTCACACCCAATGACAGCGAAACATAGCCGAAGCGGTCCGGCGGGGTGCAGGTACCCAAAAACAGATTGGGCTTCTGGTATTCCAGACGGTCGGTCCCGGCGGCATGTAAATGGTTGGGGATAAAAGAACAGGTTTTGGCTTCCTTGTGAGCCTTGCGAATCGCCGGGGCGTAAAACCATGCATCATGGTAGAAATGGCCCTTCATTTCCGGATTGGCAAACCACTCATAGGCCTTCATGGGCAGACAGGTTGCAACAGATACCCCTTGTACCTGATCCTTGATTTCATGAAGGCGGCTCATTACCCCGGCTGCCTCTGATGCCCCAAGCGCGCTAATGATGTGAAAATCAGATTTAATCATTCCCAGCACGTCATCGATAGTAGTAAGCTTTCGCTTCACAAGGTCTTTCATGTTTTGTTCTCTCCTTAGCAGATATTCAATTAGTATTGCCTATAACCTTAATGCATGGCATTCAGGTTTGCAATTTTTTATTCGCCCCAACGAATGATAGTTGCGCCCCAAACATAGCCGATGCCGGCGGCAATTACAGCCATGACTGTGCCGTCTTTCAGCTTGCCCTGTTTGACCCCTTCGGCAATGGAAATGATCTGGTCGATCTGACCGACATGGCCGTATTCATCCAGATATACCGACTGATCAGTGGTCAGCCCCATTTCATCAAGCATGTACTTGTACATTGAGTACTTGAAGTGCAGAACGTTCAAGAATCCCAGGTCCTTGCGGGTCATGTCGCCGCTCTTTTTCAGGGCCTTGTCGACACAGGTGAACCAGTTCGGCATGGAGACCTCGTTCAGGCGGTTTTTCATGTGCTCGCTTTCGAATACGCGCAGTGATAGGTTGCCGCGGGTCAGCAAATCATCCTGAACATCCTTGGGCAGCTTTTCGTATGGCTTTTCTGTTCCGCCGTACTCGACACCGGCATCCCTGGCCAGTGAGCCGTCGGTCATGATGTGTGTTTCCAGTACCTGATTCTTGCGATAGCCTTTTTTAAGGATCAGCGCGCCGCCCCCGGCAGCCAGGTTAAACATAAAAGAAACAGCCGGATCGGTGTAGTCGATAAAATCACCGTTGCGGTAGCCGCCAACGATCATGACGGTGTTGATTTCATCATCAGCATACATCATGTCTTTTGCAATCTTGAGGGCGCCGATCGTGGTGTTACATCGCTGCTGCACATCAATGGCCCAGGCATTGCTGGCGCCGATTTTTTCCTGGATATAGATGCCGGATGTTGTCAGCGGGTATTCCTTCCATTCTTCGCCAATACAAAGGATAAGGTCGATTTCTTTGGGATCAATGTTGCCCTGTTTGAGGGCGGCCAAACCAGCCTTGACGCCCATCTCCTGGGTACCATCGCCTGGGCCGGGAACCGGCTTTTTCTTGAAGCCGAGCTTCTTTTCGACTGCCTCGGCGGTCCACTGTCCCTTGGTGGCCTCGGCTACATCAGCCGCAGTCATGTATGTTTCGGGGATATAGATCCCGTAGCCTGCGATACCAACGCAGAAATCATCTTTTGCTTTGTTTTGTCCCATTATTGTGCTCCTTGAAAGGTTGTTATGTGCGATTCTCTTTATTAAGCCATGAAAAGCCCTTGCCGTCAATGGAATGGGGTCTTACCAATTACTCTTGTCGTATCCTGCACACTGGGTTAAGATGAAGGCAGCTCAAGCGGAGGTAAAATGCAGGCCAATATCATCAATCCATTTTTGACAGCTTCTATAGATTTGTTTTCCCAGATGTTCGGTGTTCAGGCTGAACCAGGTTCGGCATATGTAATCAAGGATCAGATTCATCATCGCTGGGAGATATCTGGCGTTTTGGGGATTACCGGTGATCATCAGGGCATAGTTGCATTTCGATTGCCGCGCCTGCTTGCCGATAAATTGCTGGAAAAATCAGGGGTCAAGACGGCCAACGAGAAAGACCGCAAGGATATGGTCAATGGAATGGTTGGGGAGCTGACCAATATCATTGCCGGCAATGCCTCCAACAAATTCGAAGAGCATGACCTGGACATATCACCCCCGGTGGTTATTATTGGTGAACACCACGAGATTGCCTGGCCCAAGATTGGTCCGGTTGTCGGGATTCCCTTCAACACAAGTTTTGGCCCGTTTGAGATCAATGTTTGTCTGAAATAGTGCCTAGTATGCTTTTTGCCTCGGTGTAGTTGACGCTGTCCATCAGTTTGGCCATCAGTTCTTTGTTGTCTGCGCTTTCCAGATAGGCCTTATAGAACCTTTTTAAACGCATGAAATTCCTGCGCTCGCCGTATTCGCTTTCATAGCGAATGGTGTGTTCCAGGGCTATTTTGGCCCTGCTTGCCAGCGGCGGTGTGGTGGCGCCATTGCTGTCGGCAAATATCCACGGCTGCTGAATGGCTGCCCGGCCGATCATTACCCCGTCGATCTTGTAGCGTGCTGCTCTCTCCAGCCCGTCCTGCCGGGAGCTGACATCACCATTCCCAATAATGACGCAATCCGGGTGTATCTGTTGTCGCAGTTCGGACAGTATTAGTATCTGATGCCAGTCGGCTAGCCCCTCGTATTGCTGGACGACGGTGCGCGGATGCAGGGTGAGGGCGGCAGGCTTTAGCCCCAGCAGAAAACCGCACCATTCTTCTGTATTGTGTGATTGCTGACCGCTGCGGGTTTTTATGCTGACCGGCAGCTGCGGATAGCCAGCGGCGGCAGTTCCCTCCCGAACGGCTTGAAATAGCTCGCGGCAGCGCTCGTATTCGCCTATCAAGCCGGCACAGGAGCCCTTTTTTACAATCTTGCGAACCGGACAGCCCAGATTGATATCAATACCGTCATAGCCCATTTCGGCCAGCAGACTGGCCGCCTGGTAGAACTCTTCGGGCTGGTTGCCCCAAATCTGGGCAATCAGCGGACGTTCCTCGCTGGAAAAGTTCAAGGCATCCATTGTGGTTCGCCGTTTGGCGCTGATCGCCTTGGCAGATTGGAATTCGGTGTAAAAGACATCCGGTCGTCCCAGACTGGTAACCAGCTGGCGAAACACACGGTCGGTAATGTCCTCCATGGGCGCAAGCGAAAAGAACGGTTTGGGCAGTTTCTGATAGTCAAATGGCATGCCATGACTTATAACAGATTTCGTAAAAAATTACGCCAGATAATTACGGGCAAATGCAATTTTCGGCAACGTTCAGGGTGTAATATCCTACAGGAGGCTTCATGGCAATAGCAGCACGAGGAATGAGCGAGATTGAGGTGAGTGAACGGCCCAGGGAGCGATTATCCCGCTACGGCGCACAGGGCATATCTGACGAAGAGCTGATAAGCGTCCTGATTGGCTCTGGCGGGCAGGGCAGGGGGGTGCAGGCCATCGCCAAGGACGTGGTGAATCTTTTGGACACCATGGACGGCCGCCTGGACCAGGAGCGGCTTAACCAGATCAAGGGGCTTGGCCCAGCCAAATCGGCAGTGCTGGCCGCGGCTGTGGAACTTGGCCGGCGGCAGCTGTGTCTTGACCGCCACCGCATCCGCATTCCCCAGGACGCCATCCCGGCCCTAAGCCACTATGCCGACCGCCAGCAGGAGCTGTTTATTTGCATGACGCTCAATGGCGCCCATGAGCTGATTCACACCCATGTGGTGTCTGTCGGTTTGGTCAATCGCACCATGGTCCACCCGCGTGAAGTCTACATCTGCGCCATCCAGGACCGTGCGGCAGCAATTGTGGTGGCGCATAATCACCCCTCGGGCAACTGCAACCCCAGCCTGGAAGACCGCGAGGTAACCGCCCGGTTGGTGGATGCCGGCCGGGTGGTGGGCATTACCCTGTTGGATCACATCATCTTTACCCGAAAAGGCTACTACTCATTTTTGGAGCAGGGGGAGATGTAGGGAGGGGGATTATATATGGATAATTTTTCCGTCTATTTCGATTTGGTAATCTTGAATCATCGGTTTTTGAATGACAGCCGCCGGGGAGATCTCTTTCATCTCTTTCAGAATTTCGGGCTGAGAGTTGGCTGTCAGGAATACAATGCTGATTGAGGGCAACTGCTGTTTGATTCTTCTTGCGACATCAAGTCCGTTGGCCTTGCCGGCCAGCGAAAGATCAAGCAGCACAATATCCGGCTTGTGATTGCGGCTTAGGCTAAAGGCCTCCTCGCCGGTGGTGGCCGAGCCTATGACGTTGTGCCCCTTCATTTGGAGACGGGTTTTCATTGCAAGCGCTGTAAGCGGCTCATCTTCTACAATCAGGATGGAGCATTGTTCTTTCGACATTTGAAAAGAAAATACTAATTTACATCAAAATAGGCAAGCGTGCGGAATTCGCCATGCGGTTTCCGCACAATATTTGGTTTTTCCGCAAAAATTGGTTTCTGGTCAACATCTTGTGCCTACCAAATTTTGGTTGAAAAAATGGACCGAAAAACAGTGTTGCTGGCTAAGTTGTTACTATAGAATATCTTAAAAAAATATTAAAAATTTATTATGTTTTTGTATCCTCTTGGCACTATAATTGTATATAGAGTAGTGAACAGGGGAGCGGACACTCCATACCAAGCCAACCCCATCCGCATTGCGGATAACGCTCCCCTTGTTCATTATCCTCTATTGCGGGGCGGCACCACCCCCCTTCTCCTCCTCCACCCCCAACCCGGTGCCGCCTCCCATTTTGGTTTCTTTCGCCCAGGTTTGCTTTTGGCAGGCCTGGGCATTTTTTTTTGCTATTTGAATCTGCATCATACATGTGGTATAGTCGCGTTATCATGAGTGAAGAAAAAACGAGCCTCGACAAGGCCAATGAAAAGGCCGATGAATCGAAGAATTTTATTGAACATATAATCGCCGCCGACGTGGCGGCTGACCGGTGTCCTGATGGTATTGTAACGCGGTTTCCGCCAGAGCCGAATGGGTACCTGCATATCGGCCATGCCAAATCGATCACCCTCAATTTTTCGCTGGCCGAGCAGTTCGGCGGGCGCTGCAATCTGCGCTTTGATGATACCAACCCTTCTCGTGAAGAGCTTGAATACGTTGATTCCATTCGCACGGATGTTAGCTGGCTCGGTTTTGACTGGCAGGGTAGGGAGTTCTATGCCTCGGACTATTTTGAAAAACTATACGAATTTGCCGAATTCCTGATTCGAAAGGACAGGGCCTATGTTGATAGCCTTTCGCCGGAAGAAATTCGGGAACTGCGCGGGACGCCCACCAGCCCCGGCAAAAACAGTCCTTTCCGTGACCGTCCGGTCGAAGAAAGCCTTGATCTGTTTCGCCGTATGCGGGCCGGGGAATTCCCCGATGGCGCACATGTTTTGCGGGCCAAGATCGATATGGCGCATCCCAACCTGAATATGCGCGATCCATCCATGTATCGGATTCGCCATGCTGCCCATCACCGTACCGGCGATAAATGGTGCATTTATCCCATGTATGACTTTGCCCACGGGCAGTCCGATGCCATCGAGGGAATAAGCCATTCAATCTGTACCCTGGAGTTTGAAAACCATCGGCCTTTGTACGACTGGTTTTTGCAGGAACTGGAGATTGCCAATCCGCCAAGGCAGTACGAGTTTGCCAGGCTGAATCTGACATATACGGTGCTAAGCAAGCGCAAACTGCGTGAACTGGTAGAGACCAAGGTTGTTGAGGGTTGGGATGATCCGCGGATGCCGACGATCTCTGGGATGCGTCGCCGTGGATATCCGCCAGAGGCCATTGTGGCCTTTTGCCGCGACATTGGGGTAAGCAAATCAGAGAGCACCCTGGATTTGGCTCGGCTGCTTTTTCATGTCCGTGAGCATCTGAATAAAACTGCCAGCCGGGTAATGGTGGTGGTTGATCCGGTCAAGCTGGTGATCACCAACTATCCGGCTGATCAGGTCGAAGAGTTCGAGAGCGAGAATAACCCGGAAGATCCAACGGCCGGCTCTCGCATGCTGCCTTTTTCGCACGAGCTATATATCGAAAGAGAGGATTATGTTGATGATCCACCCAAAAAATGGTTTCGCCTGGCGATCGGGAAAGAGGTCCGCTTAAAGCACGCCTATTATGTGACCTGCACCGAGGTGCTGCGTGATCAAAGCGGCAAGATAACAGAAATACACTGCACCTACGATCCAGAATCCCGTGGGGGAGGGGCTCCAGATGGCCGCAAGGTCAAGGGTACCTTGCATTGGGTTTCGGCAGCTCATGC